>NZ_JAKSYK010000104.1:0-35050 GCF_022829425.1 Methylobacterium sp. J-072
GATCAAGTTCAACCCGAAGGGCAACTCGAACCTCACGGTCACGGCCACCGACGAGACCTCGAGCGGCCTGGGCCTGACCTCGATCACCAGCACCTCGGCCAAGACCTCGACGGTCGGGCAGGGGAGCTTCCTGCTCAACGGGGACATCAACACCACCCTGGGCAAGTTGACGACCGCGTCCAGCCAGCTGCGCACCGATGCTTCGACCTGCGGTTCGAACCTGTCTGTGGTGCAGAACCGCAAGGACTTCAGCAAGAACCTGATCAACGGGCGCGACACGGGCGCGTCGAACCTGACGGCGGCGGATCTGAACCAGGAAGCTGCGAACTCGCAGGCCCTGTCGACCCGTCAGTCGCTGGGCATCTCGGGGTTTGCGATCGGATGCCTACACCCGCCAGGATCCTCCACCAGAGCGCATCGCCTTGTAGCCGCTGAGACCGTCGTTCGGCTTGGGTGGCGCCTTCGGAGCGACGCCCGGCCGGACGCGGTCGAGCAGCTGACCGATGAGACCAATGGCATCGACCATGTCGTCATGCACACCGGCGGGGAAGCGCAGCAGCTCGGCCTCGAAATCCTTCCGCCAAGGGGCGTCGCCCGGGATGTAGAGTCCTCGCATGGACATGCGGGCGCGGATGCTCTGAGCCCGAACAGCCTTGTCACCGCGCGTCGGAAACTGGCGCCGCGGCACGTAGGCCTTTTGCTCGCGGGCGGCCGCCTCGATCATGGGACCGAGCGAGGCGCGGATCTGGCCGCCTTCCTCAGCCCACTCGAGCGGGCGCCACTTCTTCACGAGATCGCACCAGGCGCTGATCCACTCGGCGCTGTCGGCCTGTTTCCGCCAGAGGTCGAGCACGTGCATGTTGCCGTCCGGGTCGAGGCCCACGACGACGTGGACCGTGTAGTCGCCGCCGTCCCGGGTCACGGCGTAATCGGACGCCCCGTAGACGTTCAGGCCCTCGCGCGCCGGCGAGCCCTTGCTCGGCTTGATCCACTCGCGCTCGAAGTAGCTACCGCCCTCCGGTACCGGCACCTGCTGGTACAGGCTCGCCCAGGTGCGGGTGTCGACCTCCTCCTTGCGACGACGCAGCTGAGCGCCGTAGCCGTAGTCGCCGTCGTCCCAGAGGAACTCGCCGAGCGAGCGCCCAAGCGGATCGCCGAGCCCAGCCTGCGCCGGCAGGGACAGCACGCGGTAGGGGCGGGCGATGCCGTCGAGCTGCCGGATGATACGGCCGGCCAAGTCGTCGTCATGCCAGCGGGTGTGCATGATGACCTTCTTCGCCCCAGGCTTGAGACGGGTGGAGAAGTCGTCCGAGTACCAATCCCAGGTCCGATCCCGCATGCGCCGGCTCTCCGCGTCCTCGCGGCTGCCGAACGGGTCGTCGATGATGCCAAGGTCGGCCCTGAAGCCGGCAATGCCTACACCCACGCCCACGGCGTAGTACTCGCCGCCGGCCGTGGTCGCCCAGCGGTTTGCCGCCTGGCTGTCATCGGACAGGCTGACGCCGAGGTCCTGGCCGTGCTCCACGATCAGGTTGCGGGTCTTGCGCCCGAACCGCTCGGCCAATTCTGAGCTGTGCGAGGCGGTGAGCACGTTCCGGTCGGGGTGGCGGGCCACGTACCAGGCCGGAAACAGGTGGTTGGTGTAGATGCTCTTGCCCGAGCCAGGCGGCATGAACACCAACAGGGTGTCGATCTCGTCGTCGGACTCCAGCAGTTCGAGCTCGGCGATCAGCACCTCGTGGTGGTGAGCCGGCGTGTAGCCAGCGGCCACCGACCACGCCACCATCGAGTCCTGGATGTCAGTGCGCCGTTGGCGGCGCTTCGCCTCCATCGTCAGCAGCCTCACCCGCTCCCGCGCGGCCGAGACGTCGAAGCTGCTCGACGGCTGCGGCGAGTTCTGACCCAAGCTCGGCATCGGACAGGTCTCCTACGGGGTCGACGGTGAGGTGCTGGGCAGGCTTGCCCCAGGCCCGGTCGAGGATGTGGCTGGCGGCGGTGACGCGGGCCGCGGCTGGGGCGTCGTCGTTGCGCATGACGCCGGCCAGGGTTTCGAGGGCTTCGCGCGTGTAGCCGCGGGCAAGCTGCTTCACGTCGTCGGGCAGGCGCGGGCGACCGCCAGGATTACCGGACTGGCCGGCGGAAAAACGCTTGCCGGGGGGCGGGGTCGACATGGTCTCGTCTCAACAATCGTGATGAAGTTTAGCCGTTGCTATGTGCCCTCAGAGCAGGGGCATGAACAGGGGGCAAGGGTTCGATCCCAAACGGGTTCACGGTGACGCGTTGTTCGTGGCGATCAGCCCGTGGATCAGGGGGTCGAAATCACCCTCGGCCAGATAGGCCATCCGCGTGTACTTCAGGCCGAAGACTGCAAGCGTGTCTCTTCCCGGCAGAATGAATGCGCCTTTGTCGATGACGCCCTGCCGCTCCAGGCTCTGCCGCAGGTTGCTTTGTCGAGGAGCTGCCTTGGCCGTGCGCAGCAGGGATGGCTCGCCAATGATGCCGCCGGGGAACTCGATCCAGGCGTGCCCGTCCCAGTCGACCGGGCTGGATCCATCGGTCACGAACGGGCCGCTATACTCGAACGCCGGGACACCCCCGCAGGACAGCGACCCCAGCGCGACTTTGTTCGGGACGCCATCCTCGGTGAGACGCCACGAGATGGCCGCGCATAGCCCGACGCACTGACCGACCGTGTTGCGAAACATCCGCAAGGCGTCCGTGGTGCATGTCGCGAAAGCCTTACGGACTGCTTCTGGCGTCGCGGTCACAGGTTGGTCGGGGTCGGACATGGCGGCTCCTTCAGGCTGCGTCATAAGCGGCGCGTGTCGTCGCCGCCGTGCCCGATATCGGGCACGACCTGTAGTTCGAGGAACGCGACCTTGAGCCCGGCCGCGAGACCCTGAAGCGCTGCGGCAGCGGCTTGCTGGCGAACCTCGCGGGCGTCGTCTCGAACCTCCAGCGTCACGGCCGCAGTGAGCGCCATCTGCCGGGCGGTCTCGATGCCGGCGGCGAATGCAGCCTGCTCGCGTGAAGTCATGAGCGCACCGATGCCTGAATGATTGGGCGGCAAATGGCTTCGATAGTTTGTATAGCAGACACAATACGCGGTTCTATTGGATCATCATCAATACACTGAAATGCTATTCGCCTTTGCTCGACATAGAAGTCAGCATTTTTGTCGTGAGGGTGCAACTTATCACTTTCCAAAGCCAACAAGACTCCGCAGGCAATATCAATCTCGGTAAGAATTCTCTCAATCGCACTCCAGGACTCTACCGCCTGACGTCCAAATACAGCTGCGGCGCGATGACGCTTTGTTCTGAACTCAGCAATTTTGTCCGCAGACTTATGAAACCTAATTATTGGAGCGTAATATGTGTTCATTGCAATTTCGCTTGGAGAACCATCTTCATTGACTGCTTCACGAGCATCTATGACTCGAACACGAGCGTTCCGGATGATCTCGTGCATTTGATAGAATGTTGCGAGAATATCCTCTGCAAGTTCCAATCTGCGCTTACCCAATGTCTCATCGCGCCATTTCCCAAGTGCTTTCCATCCTACGATCGCCGTGCTGATGGCCGCTCCAGCGACAGTGATGTCCTTCGCGATGCTGATGGCCGCAGGCGCCCGCTCCGCCAGCCAAGACCAATCTATCTGCATGAGGTTCGTCCTTCAGGCTGCTGATCGAGCAAGGGCGGCGTAGGACGCCAGGATCTGGCGGCGATCCGTGGCGGCGAGAGCGTCGAGGGCGCGGCAGGCGGGCTCCAGCGCGGCCGGATCGGCTTCGGCCTGGGCGAGGAGCCGGCAGAGGTTCGCACCGCGCGGTCCGATCAGGAGTCGAGCAGTCTGGCGCAGGGCACGAAGACGGGCGCGTTGCTCGGCAGGATCGAGGCCAGCGGCGAACGGCCCCCAACGGTCTGCAGGGGGCATCATTGACGCCACCACGGCAGAAAATGACCGCGCCACGGTTTCCAGGTTTTAGAAACCACCCGTTTATCCGTGAACGCGCGCACGTACACGTATAGGGAGGATGGGGAAGTTTCCGAAATTTTGGAAACCTGAAACCTCATCGGTCGCCTCCGTGACGGCCATGTTCGGCTGGCGAATTCAGGCGGATGCCGCGGTATCCCTTGGTCCTGATGGCCTTGATCTGCACCGGCTCTGGGAAGCCGCGTCGGCGCATCGACTCCTTGAAGGTCTTGCCCGTACCGGGCATTTCCCCCGCCGCCTTGGCGTAATCGGTCCAGGCGTTGAACAGCACGACCTTGGCCTCGAACTTGTTGATGTTGTCGCGCTCCACATCGCACTGCTCGTCCAAGAACTGCCCGAAGACGTCCTGATCGGCGAAGTAGTCCTGCGTCGCGGCCACTACGGAGGCAGGCTTGCAGAGTCCGTTTTGCTGCCAGTCCAAGCAGCCGTCGATCATCCAGCGCAGGATGCCGGGCCACTCGGCGCGGAGCTGTTCCTCCAGCGTCGGATCCGGGTGCGCGGGCTTGCGGATGAACGGCAGGATCAGGAAGCGGCGCCGGATCGCGTCATCGAGGTTGGTGATCGCAGGGGCGTAGTTGCCGAGCACCGTCAGCTTGAACTGCGGCCGGAACTCGAAGCTGTTCTGCCGCATGAACCGGGCGCGGATGGTCTCGCCGCCGGTGAGGGACTTCACCCGAGCCTCGGCCCACCGCTTCCCGGCCTCGGTCTCAGAAGCCGACACCATGCGGGCGCCGGCCAGGGCGGCAAGCTCCTCGGGATGCCGCTCGTGGGGCGAGGCAGTGAACGTCTCCAGCCCCGCGACCTTGGCGTAATCGCCCATGACGCCGCCGACGATGTTGGCGAACACGGACTTGCCGTTGCCGCCCGGCCCGTAGAGGAAGGCGAGGGATTGCTCCTGCGTCGAGCCGGTCAAGTTGTAACCGGCCCACTGCTGCAGGAAGCGCATCAACTCCTCGTCGCCTCCGGTCGCCTCCTCCAAGAACAGCACCCATCGCGGGCAATCGGCGCGAGCGGCGGGCGCAACCGCGGTGTTCTTGGTGATGAGGTCTTCGGGTCTGGGCGGCCGGATAGCGCCGGTTCGTAGGTCCACCGTCCCCGCCGGGGTGCCGAGGAGGAACAGGTCGCGGTCCCAGTCGTCGGTGACGACGGCAACCCCCTGATCGCGGCTGGCGTGCTCCTCGACCCCCTTCGCGAAGGCGGCGCGGCCGGCGCCCCGCTTGGTGCCTGCGGACTCGTCGATGGCCATCTCGCGGGCAAGATCCCGGGTCCACGCGAAGGCGCGGCGGGTCTTATCCTGCTGCCACCTCTGGCCGTCGAAGATGAACCACGATCCGACGGAGTGGTCGTATCGAACCCGTGCACCGTGACGGCGGATGAATTCGACAGCAACCCGGTCCTCCGACAGGATCTCACCCGCAAGCGCGGCGACGGCCGCCGCCAAGGTCGGGTCGCCGGGGCGGTCGCCCTGCGGTTTGAACGTCTCGCGCCGAATGTCTTCGGCATGCTGATCGTGCTCGCTCAGACTCATGCTGAGGCGCCTCCCATCACGGCATCGTTCAGGTCTTTGACCCCCTCGGGAGGCCACACGATTTCGATGTTGCGGCCGGCGGCGTGCCAACGTGCGCCGACCGCCTCAATGGCCTTGCGGCTGGCGCCGCCGTCGTTCTCGCCGATCACGACCAGGCGCTGGACGTCGGGCAGCACGGGCAGGCGCCCGATGCCGCCGGAGGTGCCGAGCGCCCAGATCGGGGTGAGGCCGTAATGCTCGCGGGCGGCGAGGGCGGTCTCGATCCCCTCGGCGACGTGCAGGGTGCTGGTGACGGCCGACACAGGGTCGAGCATCACCGCGGCCCCCTCGGCGGTGCCGAGCATCTTCCGTCCGAGCTTGGTCCCGTCCGGCGCAAGCGCGGTCCGGTGAACCCCGATGACGCGGCCGGTGGCGATGCAGGTGAGGGGGGCGATCTGGGCGGGTGCGGTGCCCTGCTCCCAGGGGCAGGCCGGATGGTAGAACAGCGCCGTGCCAGCGACCTCAGCCGGCAGCGCGAGCCGCCGACGGTTGAGATGCAACTCGACCACGGTGCCGATCGGGTTCTGGCCCTCGCGGCAGATAGCGCGGGCGCTGGCCTGCCGACGAGCAGCCGCAGCGCGTGCTCGGGCCTCGGATCGACGGCGGGCCTCGACCAAGCGCTGGATCTCGGCCGGATCGGGCTTCCGGGCCGAGCGCCAGTAATCGGGGCCGGCGCCGACACCGGCGGCGATGTAGTCGTTGCACGCCGGCCAGGGATCGCCCGCGAAGCTGTGCGTCATCACCCCGAGGGGCGAGGTCTCGCACAGCCAGACGGCGAGGCTGCGATCCTCGCGGCTATGACCGGGACCGGGGACGTAGGCGCGGTGGCCGCGTACCTCGCCACCGAACCGATCTGTAATCTGACGGAGGTCGGTGACGATCATGCGCGACGCGCCTCCTGTTCAAGGCGGTCGGTGAGGGCGGCGAGACGGTCGCCCTGGCGGATTGAGAGGTTGCCGTGCAGTCGAGCGAGGTTGTCGAGGAACCCTCGCTCCCATTCCGTCAGGTGCCATGGGCGGCTCTGGCAGAAGCGCACGCGGGCGCGATGCTCGGCTTCCTGGCGGGGCGTGTAGATCCGGCGGAAGGCGTAGGTGTTGAACGGCCGGATCCAACCGGCGCCGGTTGGTTTTTCTCGGCGCCGAGAAAATTCAGATTGGGCGCCGGCGCCCAAATTGTCCCGCTGGCGGGACATGTCGCGGCGCTCCGACAACTCAGCTCTATTGATCGGGATCGCGGCGGCGAGGTCGTGCCAGTCGAGGCCGGCGGCCTGCAGCTTCCGGCCGACGCCCCGGCAGGCGCCGAGGGCTTCGTGGTCGTTCTCGGCGCCGCAGAGGGGCAAGAGCGTGCGGACGCTGGCGGGGATCGGGCGCGGCATCGTCATGCCCGGCCTCCCTCGTCGAACCGGGCGCCCCAAGCACGCAGGTGCTCCCGCTCCGACTCCTCTGCGACCCGTAGGGCGGCGAGCGCCGAGGCGGGGATGTGCCGCTCGATCACCTCCGTCACCATCGCCTTCAGGGTGCGGGGGTGCAGCGCGTCCAACTCGACGCTCTCGCCCTCGAACCCTTTGGCGTGGCGGTTGCCCTCGCGCTTCGTCGGCCGGGTCGGCAGCCGGTGCTCGGTGATCTGCGCTTCGGTCAGCGCCACCCGCTCCATCGTGAATTCGACGTCGGGGCAGAATTCCCGCAGACGCGCCTCGATGGTCTTCGGGATCAGGGCCCCGGTCGGGTCATGGTCGCCGAACTGGTAGAGGTACGTCGGCCGGTCGCGGACCGCCCACTCCCACTTCATCTGCTCCGCGGTCGTGTGCAGGTAGGTGATCGATGGCATGCCCTTCGAGGACAGCAGCGGCACGTCGTACACGGACGTGACGTCCCACATGATGCCGGACAGGGCGTCCTTCTCGACCCAGATCTCGACGTAGGCCGGCGCGTCCCTCAGGGCGCTCTTCCGGTAGAACCGGGCGGTGTCCTCCACCGCCTCGGCCATGCTGGTCTGGGTCGCCGTGACGAGGCGGCGTCGGCTGTGGTCAACGATCCAGGCGAACGGCAGCTCGCCCTCGATCCGCATGCTGGTGAGCAAGCGCACAACCGTCTGCTGGTACTGCGCCTCGCTCTTCTCGATCAGCCCGCGGTGGACGAGCTGATAGAACACCTGCCGCACCGTCATCGGCTGGTCGGCGGCGACGATGTCGTAGATGGCCTGCTTGAGGTCGGAGACGTCGGACTTGGACCGACGCGACCGCTTTATAGAGCATGCATCATAAGCCGGGGTGAGGGCGGGGGAGCTCATGCTCGCGCCCTCCAGCTATCGGTCTGCGCGAACGCCAACTCGGCAATCACCGCGGCGGTGGCCGGCGGAATTCCGAAGCGGCGGGCAACGAATAGATCTTGCCGAAGGGGGCGAGGCGCCGTAAATCTCTCTTCGCAAGCCGCCACAGCTGCATTTGAGAGCCCTGCCGTCGCCCCGCGATGCGCGGGGTTCTTCATTTTCGGGGTCCTGGTTGAGGCGCCGGCCGGTTCGGCGCCGTCATGACCGGCACGGCAGGGGTGCGCCCCGCCGATTGCGTGGGGTCAGGCCGCGAGGGGCTCAGAAGCCTGCGGGGCCGAGACGTTCGGCTTCATGCCGAGCAGCCGAAGCGCAGCGTCCCCAGGCACAACGGCGGCGCGGCCGAGCCACACAGCCTCCAACTCGCCCCGCTTGATCGCCTGATAGAGGGCGTTGCGGGACCGCCCGCTCGCCTCAGCTAGGGCCGGCACCTTCACCGGAAGACCTTCGCGCGCCCTGCGGACCACATCGTCGAGGCTCATAGGAACCCTCCCGTTCTGCGTCACCAGTGACGCAACATGCCTAGTGATATGGCGGGGACGGCTTGCGTGTCAACAGTTCTGCGTGCTAGGTGACGCAGGATACGTGAGGGACGCCAGGGGCACGAAATGCCGAAGAAGCTGCCGGAGGGTGAGGGGAAGCGCATCCCGCTCAACATGCGGACCACCCGAGAGACGCGCGATCGGCTTGAAAAGGCCGCGGAGCAGTCTGGGCGTTCACTTGCTCAAGAACTGGAAATCAGACTTGAGCGATCATTTGAATTTCAGAGCATAATCGAGCAGACCATTGAGCAGTCTGGGAAAACTTTTGCCAATGCCACGGCGGATTTGATCGGCAGATATCAAACACTTGCCGACATGAACGAGAAGCATCTCATTGAAGTCTGTGGAGGTGACGACTTATTTCTGTTTTGGGGGGCGCTGGCCGGTGCCATACATCGCGTCGAGCGGGAGCGCGGTAAAAGCATTCGTGACGATCAAGAGACCCGAGACGCCGCAGAGCGCGAGCTGCTTGGTGAAATCCCTCGGCTATTCCGCCAAATGCCTGAGAGCTATTCGTCCTTCAGAGCGCGCATTGCAGCGGAACCGCCAGCCACCGGCGCGTTGGCGCAAATTGCTCATGGAGCTGCCGAGCGCAGGGCTGGCGCTGGCGAAAAAGAAAGCTGAGTTGCAGATTTATTGGTACGACAGGCTCTCAGTGCGTTGCTTGCGCCCGAGGCACGCAAAGCATCGCAATGACTTGTAACACAAACCCATCAACTGTGCTTAATTCCGCGAGTGCTTCCGCTCGTGGAGTTTCGACGTGCGCATTGCTCAAGATCGTGTTCTGAACCTTCGCCTCCCGGCCGCCCTGCGCCGGGATCTCGACGCCGCCGCCCAAGCCGGCGGTGTCCGCCTGTCCGTCGCGACGCGAACCGCGCTCGCGGTCGGCCTCGCCTCGATCCGCCGGACGGATCAGCCCGACCCGCCGGCCGCCGGCCCGGCCGCCGCGATGCAGGCTGCCGCGTGAGCGCCGCCGACGCCTCGGGCGAGGCCGACCGCGCCGACCAGGCCGACGAGGGCATGACGCTGGAGGGGATCCTGCGCGAGGCCGGCGTCGACCCGCGAGATGTGTGGCCGCAGGCGCCGACTGAGTTGGCCGTGCAGAGCCGACACGAGCGGATGGTGCAGGCCCTCCGTCCCTATGCGCAGCCGACCGGGCGCGCTGTCGTCGAGCTGGACGACAGGCCCGAACAGGTCGGGGCCTGGGTCAACGGCGCCGGTCGGGCGCTCGGCTACGAGCCGACCTGGGCCCGCTTCGTCCGCCCGGATCTCGGCCGCGGCGCCCTGTTCGTGCTGCATAGTCCGCATCCCGACAACGAGGCTGAGCTGATTGTTCTCGCCGAGAAAGGCGTGCTTACGCGCTCGCTGATCGTCGATGTGTGCCGCTGGGCTTTCTTCGGCCTTGGTCTTTGCCGTGTCGTGGTCCGGATCCCGGCCGACAGGCCCGACCTCTCCGACCTCGCCCGCCGCGCCCGGTTCCGGTTCGAGGGCACCGCCCGCCGTTTCTTTCGTGGCGCCATCGATGCGCAGGTTTGGGCGATGACCGGCCCGGATTGCCCCTGGCTTGCGCCCCGTTCGTCCGCCGCCGCCACGGCCGCCGACGTGCCCGCCTCCTCCAGCATGAAGGTGCACTGACGTGGCCCTCTTCGACGCAATTACGGGCGGGGCTGCAAAGACCGCCTACAAGAACAACATCCAGACCATCAACACCGGTCTGAACCAGCAGACGACGGCGCTCGGCGACAACGCGACAAGCGCCAACAATTACCTGCTCGGGCAGGGGCTGAATGCCCTCGGTCAGGGGTACAGCACCGCCAACACGAACCTCGGCACGGGGTTCGACATGTCGCGGACGGATCTCGGCAACGGCTACGGTGCCGGCCAGGGCGCGCTCGGCCAGGGGTACGGCCAGGCGCAGGACGCGATCAACGCGGGCTATGCCGCCGCGCAGGGCGCGCTCGGTGCTGGCTACGGCCAGGGTCGTAGCGACCTCCAGGGCCAATACGGGCTCGCCAACGACTACCTGCAATCCCAGTACGGTCAGGCCCGGAGCGACATCTCGTCTGGCTACGGCCAGGCGCGCGCTGACCTGACGGCTCAGTACAGCCCGACGCAGGGTTATCTTCAGGGGATCTCGACCGGATACGCGCCGCTGGTGGCTCAGACCGCCGCTTCGGTCCCCGAGTACATGAACGCGATCGGCGGCAATGGCGCTTCCGGCTCTGCGCAGGCCCTACAGGCGTTTCAGCAAGCGCCCGGGTATGCATACCAGCAAGATCAAGCGCTGGGCGCGATACAGCGCTCTGCGGCAGCCCGTGGCGGACTCGCGGGCGGCAATGCGACCTCGGATATTTTGTCGACTGCGAATGGCTTAGCGGCTCAGGGCTATCAGCAGTACGTCAACAACCTCCAGACCGCTGTCGGGATGAACACGACCGGGCTTGCGGGTCAGGCGCAGGGGCTCGCACTTCAAGGCAACGCCAGCCAGAACTACGGCAACGCGCTGGCCAGCCTCGGCACGCAGCAGGGCGGGCAGCTCGCCAACATCTCGACTGGGCTGGGCAACCAGCTTGCCAGCAACAGTCAGAACCTTGGCAATCAACTCAACGCCAACGCCACCGGGCTCGCGAACGCGCAGGGCAACGCATTCATCGGCCAAGGCGGTGCGCTGGGCGGCCTGTACCAAAACATGGGCACTGCCCTGAACACTTCGAACGTGGGTCTCGGATCCGGCCTCTCTTCGCTCGACAGCGGTTTCGGGTCGGGCATGGCCAACCTCGCGACGAGCCAAGGGTCAAACACTCTCGGCGTCTACGGGCAGGCCGGCGCGAACTTGATGAACCTGGGCAATCAGGAGTCGAACGCCATCGGCAATGCCACGAAGATGTACGTCGACAACTCGAACACCGAAGCCAAAAACCAGATGGCGGCCAGCAGCAACTTGCTTGGTGCGCTGGGAGGCCTTGGCCAGAGCTTCATCGATGGCGGCGGCATCAGCGGCTTCGCCAAGCTGTTCAAATAGGAAGCGTGCAGATGTCGGCTGGCGAATTCTATCAGATCTTTTCCGGTTTCGGGCGCAGTCTGCGCGATCAGCAGGACCGCGAAGACCAGAAGTCGCAGCTCTCGAAGCTCGGGGAGCAGCTTCAGGGCGGCGATTATTCCGGCGCGGCTGGAACCGCCTTCAAGGCCGGCGATCTGCAAACCGGCATCAACCTACTGAAGCTCGGGCAGGGCCAAGCGCAGTCGGCGCAGGCCAACGCCGCGTTCGGCGGCCTTGGCGGGCTGTACGGCGGCGGCGGTGGCTTCGGTGTCGGCGGTCCTGTCGGCGCTTCCGGCGGCGGCTCGGCGCCTGCCGGAGGGGTGCCGTCGTTCCTCGACCAGGCTGGGCCACAGGGCGACTACCTCGCCGGCCTGTTTAAGCGGGAGAGCAACAACAATCCGAACGCTCAAGCCTCGACCTCAGGGGCGCGCGGGCTCGGCCAGTTCATCCCCTCGACCTGGAACGCCACGGCCCGCCAGCACCCGGAGCTCGGCCTGACGCCCGTGGGTCCCGGCTCGGACGGCCGCACGGACCCGCAGCAGATGATCGCCGCGACTAAGGCCCTGACTGCTGACAACGAAGGGATCCTGGCGAAATCCGGCCTGCCGGTGAACGATGCGACGCGGTACGCGCTGCACTTCCTCGGCGCTGGTGGCGGCCCTCGCCTGATCGCCGGCACCCTGCGCAACCCCGACGCGCCGGCGATGAACTACGCCGATCCGAAGGCGGTCGCGGCCAACCGGAACGTGTTCTTCAACCGCGACGGCACGCCCAAGAGCGCTGGCCAGGTGATGCAGGATTTCGGGCGCTCGTTCGGCGGTGGCGGGCAGAGTGCCCCGGCTCCGGTAGCTCCGGTCCGCACCGCCAGTGCGGATCCGGATTTCATGCCCTCGGCTCCGAGCCCGCTCAATCGGCCGTTGGCGCCCGTGCAAGGGCTCAACCCCGGTCGACCGCAGGGACAGGGTGCGCCCGCGCAGCGTCCGGTGCAATTCGCCGATGACGAAGCCCAGACGCAGGCTCTTGAGGGGCGGATGGGGATGTATCCCCGCGACGTGTACGGCATCGTCCCGCAGGCCGGCGCTCCGGCTCAGGCTCCTCGCCCGATGGCCTCCGCAGATCCGCAGGCGGACATGCCGGTGCCGAACGCCCAGCCGGCCGAGTTCCGGATCCCGCCTGCGCCTCAGGGCTCTGCTGCTGGGTCGATTGCGTCACTCCCGGCTGGGCCTAGCACCCCGCAACCGCGTGGCCCGCTCCAGCCAGCCCCGCAGCGCGCGGTGCCGCTCTCGTCCGACCCGGGCTCACCGCCCGCGCTGAATGCCGGGCCGCAGGCCGTGCCGACGCTCCCCAGCCCTGGACAGGGCGCTGCGCCGTCTCGCGTCATGGCCTTGCCGGGCCAGGACGGTGACGGCCCCTCTCCGCAGGCTCGAGCCCAGGTTTCGGCCCAGGCGCCGCAGCACCTCGAACAGGCCGGGCTTCCGCCCGCGATCGCCCAGGCCGGTGCCGTCGGCGCTCCCGGCTCGCAGCAGCGGATCGGCGTGCTGATGCGGATTGCCGGGCTGCCGGGTCTCTCGGAGGCTCAGTCGGGAGTGGTGAAATCGCTGCTCGCGAACGAGCTCGAACAGACCAAGCTGCCCGAGCTGCAGAAAAACTACATGCTGGCCCGCAGCCAGGGTTTCGGCGGGACGCTGCTCGATTACCAGAACGAGCTGCGCAAGCCGCTGACGCCGACCGTCGTGGCGCCCGGCAACGCCGCCATCGCGCCGGGCGAGCGGGCACCGTTCTACGTCAACCCGCGGGCACCCACGGCTGTTTCGGCCGGGACGACGCTGTTCGACACCACCACCAACCAGCCGGTATTCACCGCGCCGGCCCGGGAAGGGGCGTACGAAGGCGCGAAGCTCCGGGCGCAGATGGATGCTCGCCGGGAGGCGGCGCCAGGGCTGGGCCTCGTGGAGGGCACGCCATCTTATCGCTCGTTCGTGGGGGCCGGGAAGATCGGCGCCGATCGCGACATGTCGGCCGGCGACAAGAAGACGATCGACACGGCCGACAATGCGGTGCTCTCGGCTCAGGCGTCGATCGGCATGCTGGAACAGGCCAAGGAGCTGTCCGCCAAGGCCTACGCTGGTCCTTTGGCGAGCGAGCGCGGCAAGGCGATGAGCCTGATCCCCGGCAACGAGGCGGGGCAGGCGACGCTTGAGCTCGACAACCTCGTCACGACGAACGCCCTGACGAACCTAAAATCCATCTTCGGCGGCAACCCGACGGAGGGCGAGCGCAAGATCCTGCTCGACGTGGCCGGCTCCTCGAACCTGCCGCATGCTCTGCGGGTGAAGATCTACCAGCGGGCGATCGACGCGGCACAGCTTCGCCAGCAGCAGAACGAGGCCAAGGCGGCGCAGATCCGGGAGGGCACCTATTACCGCCCTGGATCTGGTCCCGGCGCGGCGCAGGGTGCGGCAGGCGGCGGCCAGAGCGGCGCCCCGGCCCTACCGGCCCCGTCGCCCTCGAACCGCCCCGGCGCGGTCGCCCCGGCAGCCCGCTTCCAGCAGCTCATGGGGGCCGGGATGACCAAGGATCAGGCCTACCAGCAGCTTCACAGCGAGGGTTACTGACATGGCGGATCTCAACGAAGATCGCCTGTTTGGCCCTCGCCCAGAGCTAATCGGCCGACCCGCTCTCCAGGTGCATGACATGCTTCGAAGCCCCGAGCAGGATGGCTCGGATGCGGTTGCCATCGGGCATGGCACGGGCGTCCTGATCAAGCGTGCTGGCAACCGCAGCGAGCGCAGCAGCGCGCTGCTGGAAGGGCATGTGGGCGCACACGGCCTTCGCCAGAAAAGCGCTCGCCCACCAGAACTCCTCCACTGTGAGGTGGGAGGTACGCACGTCTTCGTCGGCCATGGCGCGCTCGCAATCCTGAGGGACGGGCGAGTGTGGGCGGTGACAGGGGCTGGAGTCGAGGTACTGAAATGAGCGCCGGTCTCGCCTTTGATCCCGCCGAGTTCGCCGCGTTCAAGTCGGGGCTGGCCGCGCCTGGGCAGGGTGCGGCGCCTGCCATGCCGGTCGGGGGCGATGCCTTCGACCCGGCCGAGTTTCAGGCCTTCAAGGCGTCCCGGTCGGGCGGTGGCCAGCGTGATGCGGCCCCAGCCAGCTTCAGCGACCGGTTCGGCTCGGGTCCGATGGCATCCACGCTGGACACCTCGACGCCGGAGGGCTCGGCCCTGCGCCGGACTGCAGACGAGCGGCTGGTGGGGAAGCCGTCTCTGGAAAACCAGATCGACGCCGGCCTCTTCCGCGGGGCGAACGCCATCGGTCTGAACCTGCCACGGAACGCCATGGCGGGGATTGAGGCGCTGCGCTCGGGTCGGTCGTTCGGGGACAGCTACCGCGAGGTCTCGGACGTCGAGGACGCCCTGGCGCGGCAGTATCCGAAGACGGCCGTCGCCGGGACCGTGGGCGGCATCGTCGGCGGCGCGGTCGCCCTACCAGCTCTGCGAGCGGCTGAAGGAGCCGGCTTCGTCGGGCGCGGGGTGGCAAATCTGGCGACGGGGGCAGGTTACGGAGCTGCGGCCGAGTATCTGGACAACAAAGATCTCGGCAACGCCGCCATTGCTGGCGCCATCGGCGGCGGGCTGGGAGCAGCCGGCGGTGCTTTGCTTGAGGGAGCGGGGAAGGCTTATGCCGCGGTCCGTCGTGCGGGCATCCCTTTCCAGGGCTCTGACGGTGCCTTGACGGAACAGGCTGCGACCGCATTGCGAGAGGCGGGCGTCGATCCCGCCGCCATCACGCCGGAGATACAGGCGGCACTTAGAGCGAAGGGGCCGACGTTGGCTGCGGTCCGTGAAGGGCAGGCAGCCGAGTTCGGACTTCCGCTCTCTCGTGGGCAGGCGACGGCCAACCCCCAGGTTTTGGCGCAGGAGGGGCGCGCCCTCTCTGGCCAGGCTGGGCCGCGGGCGCAGCAAATCGGCGAGGAGTTCGCCGGCAGGCAGGCTGAGGCCGTCGCGGCGACCCGTGATCGCTTCCTCGGCATGGCCGCTGGTGATGCCCCACGCATTGAGCGCCCGCAGGAGGCGTTCGAGGCGGTGGCGGATCGTGCCCGGCAGGCGACCCAGGCCGAGGCCGAGCGGGCCAGCATCGCGCAGCGGGCGCAGGACGATGCTCTTCGAACTGTTCGTGGTCGTGGCGAGACCGACGCCCTCGATGCAGCGACCCTCGCGGCGCAAGGCACCCGGGATGCCGCCGCGCAGAGCAAGGCCGGATACCGGGCCGCCTATGACGACGTGGCCGCGTTCCCGCACCAGTTCGACCCCGGCGCCCTCGACATGCTGGGTGGCCGCGTTCGTAGCCGTCTCGGCGCCGACGTGCCGCTCGACGACAGGCTGACACCGGCCGCCACCCGGGCGATTGCCGACCTCGACGCGGTGCCGCAGATCTTCGGGTTGGCGCCTGGCGAGGGGCCGAACCTGCAGCAGGTCGATCAGCTTCGGAAGCGCCTCGGCGCCCTGTACGGCTCGACGGCGCAGAACCCTACGGATCGGCGTGCCCTCGGGCGGGTCATGGAGGAGTTCGACAACCACCTGTCCGACGCCGCGGGTGCTGGCTTGCTCAATCGCCCGGCACCTCGTGGGGCCGCAGACTTGGCCGGAGACGGCTTTCCCGGGGCTGCGAGCCTCGACGCTCCACCCGCCACGCTTCCGGCCGCTGGCGGGGCTCCTACGGGCAAATCTGAGCCGCTGACGCACTACCTGGCCCGGAACGGTGGGATCCGGCTCGACGACGACGCGCGGGCCGCCGACCTCGGCCGGGTGATGACCCCGTTCGGGCCACTCGGGCGGAAGGCGGGGCGACCCATCGAGGATTTCCGCGATCAGCTCGCCAGTGAAGGCTTCCTCCGGCCGGACAGCGCGGACGGCATGATCTCGCGCCGGATCGGCGATGAGGTGCATGACCTGATCGGCCTGGAGCGCTCTGGGCAGCCGGTCTACCGCCTCGCGGACCTGTCCCGCGAGACACGGCCGGACGTGGGTGGGCGGTTGGCAGATCAGAATGCCGCCTATGCCGAGCGCATCGCACCGTTCCGTCAGCAGGTAGTCGACGACCTGGCGTCCGTTGGGGTTCGGCCCCGCGACATGGATCCGGCACACCTCGACGACGCGGCGCAGCGGCTGTTCCGGGGTGAGCATGACACCGGCGCTGACGCCTACGAGGCGGCCGTGCTCGGGCGTGAGGCCCCCGGCAACGGGCGCGGTTTTGCGTCGGTCTCCGAGTCTGTGCCTTTCGACGGGGCGACCGCGCGGGCCACGTCCGACGCCCTACCGATCGGCGACACGGCGCCCCTGGAGGCGATGCAGCGGGCCCGCGGGCTGTTCCGGGAACACCAGCAGGCTTTCAAGCCTCGTGCCCCTGGCGATACGGCCGGGGCGAACCTGCGCCGCATCGTGGAGCGCGACGCCTCGCCGAACGAAGTCGCCTCGATGTTGTTTGGCAGCACGACGGGCCGTGTCTCGCCCGGCCAGATGCAGACACTCGCCCGACTGCGGGAGGCCGTGGGCGCCAACAGCGAGCCGTGGGCGGCCGTGCAGCGGGGCCTCATCGCCCGGCATCTGGGCGGCGAAGGCCGAGACCTCGGCCAGCGGCTCGACTACCTGCTGCGGGGCGAGGGGCGGTCTCTGACGTCGTACCTGAGCCCGGAACAGCGGGCAGGCCTCGGCCAGTTGCGGGCGGCCGTGACGCAGGCCGAGAACGCTCGGCAGCCAATGCCGTCATGGGCGGCGGATCTGGAGCGGACCGGGTTCGATCCGAACGCAGTCGGCCGCAGCCTATTTGGCTCCTCGGGGACGATTGGCGCCAAGCCTGGCGCGGTCAGCGAGGCGCGGGCTGCCAAGGCTTTCCTCGGGGCAGACAGTCAGGAGTGGTCCGGGCTGCGGCAGGCGGCAGTGCAACGGCTGATGGATCCCGCGACGCCGGCCACGAAGATGATCGCAGGCTTGCGCGACTTCACCGACGGTGCCGGCAAGGGCGTGGCTTCCACCCTGTTCAACGCCGAGGAGCTGAGCCACCTGCGCCGGTTCTCGGGTGCGCTTCAGGCCACGATCCGGCCGGACGGTACGATCAAGGCCGGGGCGGCGGGCGAGGCGGGGCGCAAGGCGGTGGCGAAGGCCATGGACCTGATCGCCGGCGCGATCGCGTTCAAGGTCGGCGGCCTCGGCGCGGCGGCCGGTGCCTACGGGGCCAAGGTCGGCACACGGGCGGTGGTCGGCGGCTTGGGCGCGGCTTCGGCCCGGCGGTCGTTCGAGGGCGGCGCGCCGCGGCTGCTGGCACCGCCTCCGATGCTGCCCTTGGGGCAGGCCGCGGCTGCGTCTGGCCTCTACTCTGGACAGCAGTAGATCAGTCCGGCCAGCGCCCGCGTTCGATGCGGTGTCGAATGGCTGGGTAAACGATGATCAGCAGCAACACGGCGGCCGTGGCTGCGCTGAGCGGCGACCCTGTGTTGAGCCACGTCGCGACATGCAGAAAAAACAGCAGGCCGACGGCCAGCCATATCACAAGCTGCATCATCAGCGGGATGGACCGCCGATTATAACTTTGCCGATTGAACCAGAACCGTGCCTCGCCGCGCCAGTCCATAGGGAGCGGCAGACGCCCTTCTCGCTCAAGGCGCTCGCGTTCCTGCGCAGCAGTGGTGAAGCGCCATCCAGTCATGTGCTCAAGATGGCAAGCGTGGCCGCGCTTGTCGAGGCGGCCGATCTCGCTGCAGCAGGCGCGGGCGATGTTCGACCCGGGGAAGTTCTACGGGATGCTGCGCGGTGCGGGGGCGCGAGGTCAGCCTCAAGGATTGTAGGCCTGGCCCGTGCTGCCTGGGCATGCGCTCAAGATGGCGAGCGTGGCTGCGCCTGTCGAGGCGCTACAGCGGATAGGCCGTGACGAGGAAACGGCGTTCGTCCATCCCGGACGATTGCCAGACCGATCGGAAGGGCGGGCTCGTGCCGTCAGGGCACACCAACGGCCCCTCGTAGACGTACCGGCGCCCGAATTCGGTATCGAACTCCCGGACGAGATGGACCGGCTTGCCGTGCGCAAACAACGCCGAGAGGAATGGCGGGTCAAATTCCGCACTGAAACCACGGGCGTAAAACCATTTCGCCTTGTGGCGGCCGGTGCGGTGGCTGAGGTTGAGCAGGTAGCCGATCGTCTTGGTGCTGACGATCGTCAGTTCCGGCGTCCAGTCGCCGAGATCAGGCATAGCGGCGGTTCAGGAGGCGCGCAAACCAGCAGCCCGCACGGTAGCGATGCCGACCACCGGTGCCGTGAACTCGACTTCGTAGGCTTCGCCGTGGGCGTAGACCGCCACGATGGTGCCCTCCGTGCCAGCGGGGACCGCTAGGCCCTCATCGGTCGAAACCTCGCACAGGGTCGCAACCACGGCCAGTTCCTCGAAGGGCTGGGCGGCGGTCTGTGGTGCACGCTGGCGGTACAGGGTCTCGATCGTCATCCTGTTAATCTGGCGCGGCGTTGCGATATCTGCAACCGGATAGCCGGTACCGGTTCACAGCGTCCGATGTCGGCCACTGCCTATGACGACTACAGCGCCTTCATGTCCGACAAGCTCAACGCTCTCCTCGAACGCCTCAAGGCTCACCAGCGCACGCTCATCCTGGCGATGGCCGAGCATGACGGGTTGCCGGCCGGGAGCGCCCTCCGTCAGGTCGCCGAGCTAGGGCTTCCAACGGCGAATAAGGCATGAAAGCGGGCCGGTGGACGCCGTTCTACGGCCCACAGCTCGGTTTGCGACACGCCTCGTCTCACCACGCCAACCCATTGCCTGGCTACGGGCAACGCGGTTAGCTGGGCTGTGTTTTGGCAGCCTAGGTTCAGGTGATCGCGATGAAGATTGAATTCGCGTCAGCGGCCGTCATCATCGCGATTTCGACAAGCTGGATCGCAGCAGCCTTTCCTGCAACTGCGGACTCGCTCGACATATACGAGCACAACGGTTCAGTTATCCACTGGTCCGTGTTGGGGGACGCGATCAAGGCGACTTATTCAACGCCCCGCCCCGGTTTGGCGGCCGCTGGCATATCTCCCGGCGCTGTCTTGTTTGAGGGAACCTACAAAGGCGGTCAAATTGTCGGCCGCGCCTACGCCTTCAAGGCAGGTTGCCCGCCGGCTGGGTACGATGTGATCGGCGGAGAGGTGACGCGAGGTACCATTGTCTTGCGCGGCCCAGGACCACACCGCGCGTCAAACTCGTGCGCGGTTGTGAGCTATCTCGCAAATAGCCCGCACGCTCGGCTCGTACTGACCTACTCCGCCAATGTGACACGAACCGATCCGGGAGCAACCTCACCGACGACACCAGCGCCAACCCCGGTGGCCGAACTACCAACCGAGTGTAAGTGGTCAAAGTCCGCACGGTTGGATCAGAGCGTCACGTGTCCGGGCGATAATCATCGGGCCGAAACGCCACCGCCGGTTCAGGCGACCCCTGCGCCACCGATTGGGTCAACAGTCCAGAATGCGGCACCAGCCGCGAGCAACACCGACCAAGATAGCGCCTTCTGGCGCGCGAAGGCCGCCGTGAGGGAGTACGCTGCCCGCTCGGAAGAGACGCCCGAACAGTTCAGCGCCCGGGTCGGTGATTCTCTCACGAACGTCGAGGGTTTAGTCTACGGAGTAATCCGCGTCGGCGGAGATCCTAACAGCATGCTGCGATCCTTGGATGGGTATACTGAAGCTATGAAGAACCCACTCAAGCGCAAATTGCGCGATTGTCTTCTCAAAGACCCAAAATATGGACCCGTGCCAACGCCCGAAGAATGCGCAGTTGTCGAGCGACAGCTCGGCCTACCGCCCCTTCCATAACAAGCGAGGTGAGAGGAAGGTCGGCACTCTGAGTCGTAGGGGTTCAACTACCACCTGCCGCTGACAACCGTCGCCCGGATGGTGATTCGGGCAGACTACGCTTGACCAACACGTTCGGGAACTACGCCGCGGCCTGTTTGCTATAACGGTCCGCCCGCAGACCCTCACCGCATGGCTCGGCCCGCTCCACGACCCGCGCGGATTCGAGATTGGTCTGATCGGTGGAGGTCGCCAGCCGCTTGTCGGCAGCCCTTCTTCGATTCCCCATCCACAATCTGCCTTTGTGGATCTCCCTTATCCGTGGGGTGCATCGGTTTGCACCCTATGCTGCCCCAAAGCGCCGGTGCCGCGGATCGCCCTCCCCGCCGGAGCCAGGCCAGCCACTCGCGGCTGATGATGCGCAGGATGTTCGGATCCGACTTCCGACCCTGGTGGCGGCGCTCCTGGATGGTCAGCAGCCCATCGCCCTCGGCCAGACGGATCGCGGCCTGCGCCAGTCGCCGGCAGACGCCCGCCCGTGCCGCGATAGCGTCGATGCACAGCCCGCAGGCGCCGTTGCGGGCGACCTCATCGCCCACGATCCGCAGGACCGCGAGCTGCCCGGTGGTGAACCGGGATCCGAGCGCGGGCGGCATCGGGCCGGAGCAGGCCAGCCGACGGCGGCGCTCGATGGCCACGGATCGCTCAGGAGCCCGTTGGAGACGCTTGGCCGGAAACAGCGTCACACGGCCAAGCGGAATGCCGACGGGCGCCACGGTCTCGCGCACCGCGGCCCTGCGGGTGTGCAGCGCCTCGGCGAGACCCTGCGCCTCGCTGTCAGTGACGGTCTCGGCGGCGTGGGCCTGCCAGATCTTGCGCGACAGGTCGTCGAGCTGCGCGAGCGTGCGCGCGCCCTCGATCGCCCCCTGCATGGTGGCGTGAAACATCGAACCCGGTCCCTCACGGGCCGCGGCAGGGTCCAGGCAAAGCCTTCCCGGTGCGAGAATTGGCGTTCTCGCTTGACTCCCGGGCGGGAGCTATGGCTTGTGAGGGGTATCGAGTCGGCCCCCACAAGGCCCCAGGATTTCAGCAGGCTCCCGTTTGGCGACGGGGGCCTGTTGGCTTTTCAGGGTCTCTGTCTCGCGGCGCTGATCTCCTGAATGACGGCCGCGACTCGCCAAGGCGGGCCCGGCCGGAACGGTCCATGTCGACCGGGGCGCACGGTTAAGTCAACGGCGAGGCGGTCTCCGATGACAGAGCACAATCTCACGGCGCACTTCGTCATCCGATCAAGGCTGTCGATCGCGATGCAGCCCGCCGAGTTCATGGCCGAGATCGTACTGCCGACCGTGCTTGAGTTTCGGAATGATCGGCGCTCCCGGCGGCGTGCCTACCTCGCATGCATCGTGACTTTCCAAATGAATGACCATCTCAAGAAAGCCGGTGAGAAGCGCCCTGAAGATGCCCTTCGAGCCGCAACTGACCTATCATTCGATGTGGTCCGCGGGGTGTGCAACGGTACTAAGCATGTTTGGACTAACGACAGTCATCCAATTGCCTTTGTAATCGGGGATGACCAAGATCGGCCTCCCGCGATTTGTGACGATCTAGAATGTGATGCTTCAGAGCTAGAAGACGGGGCTGGAGGCCGGAGCATCGAGACAGATCAAGGTTCCGTTGACCTGTATGACGCCTGCGCAGCCGTTCTGAGAGCCTACGCTGAAATCTACCCGCAGCATTTTATCCGCTGCGATTTCTCACAGTTGTAGGTGCTTGCAGCATCACTCGCACAATAGCGACGTGCGGCGGCTCGGGGATCCCGAGCAGGGTGCCGATCTGCTGGTGGATGTCGAGCCAGCGACGGGCGAGCCGCAGCAGTTCATCACCGGCGGCGTCGAGGCCGAGACGATCGACCCGGCGATGAGCGGAATGCAGGCGCCGGTCGAGCCAGCGGACGCGGGCCAGAAGGCCGAAAAACCGCACGGTCTCGGGTAGGGACAAGCGCCGCACAGGCGGTGGCCGGTAGGGAAGCGCCGTTGGCATCAGGCCCGCTCCATCAGATCGAACAGGTAGGCGCCAGCCGCGGCGAGTACGTTCCCGCGACCGCCCCAGCGCAGGGGCTCCACCTCAATCACGTTCGCCACCTCCGGCAGCACGGCCTCGGGTGCCTCGATCTCGCGGTCGGCATCGTTGCCGCGCATCCAGACCACCTGGCTGCCGGTGTGGTTCTCAGGCGCGGCCAGCGACGGCTCGGCGTCGGCGCCCTCCTCCAGATCAGGGTCGCCGTCCATGCGGTCGAGCACGGCGATGATGCGGTCCGCGGCGTCGAGGGCGACCTGGGCGGCCTCCTCCAAGCTGGCGCGGAGGTCTGCTCCGGCCAACGGCGCCGGGATCTCGACGGCAGCCGGCTTCGGACGCGGGGTGAAGGTGAGCACGTCGCCCATGATGTCAGGTCTCGGGTCGCGATGAAGGGGAGGCCCGGCGGGGGCCGGCCGGGGCGGTACGCACGGCTACGGGAGGGTGGGAGGGCGCCTGTCAGCGCCCAGCTAGCTCGGCTGCGGCGTGAGCCAGCAGTTCGCCCGCGAAGGCCGCGATTTCGTCAGGGTCACCGTTGCCGATGATCGTGACAGCACGCATCGACAGGCGGGTCTCGCGGTCCGTGCTGTTGTCAGGCACCCGCCGCGTAGTCTCCTTGTCGACCGCGGTCTCGACATCGGTCAGGGCGTCGCCGAGCCAATGCATCAGCTTGCCGGCGGCGTTGTAGTCCGTGATGCCGGGGGCACTCGCCCGCAGATGGCAGCACGCCCGCCACGCATGAGCGTAGGCGGTGCTGCCGACGTGATCCGCTACATCCCGGATGGTCTGCAGCTCGTCCATGGTGGCGGACGCGAGGTCGAGCATGCCGACCAGGCTAGGAGCTATCTGCGGTGAAGCCTCAGACTGCTGCGCCAGCTGATCCACATCCTCGCGGATGTTCTCCAGGAAGGCGGCCGGGACACTACCGTTCACGTCCGGCAGGATCTCGGGCAGCAGGAACGCCAGCTTGCACCGCACGTCGGCGAGGGACCGGGCCGGGACGGCGCGCACGGCGGCGCCGGTCTGCTCGACAACACCGCAGCGGGCGTTCGACGCCTCGTTGCTCTCGTCGGTCTCCAACAGCATGGCGAGGGTCGCGTCCCGGTGCGCCTCGACAGCCTTCCGAAGCTCAGACGAGACCCGGGCGTCGGACAGGGCGTCGTCGGCAGCAGACCGGGTGCCGTCGGCGATCGCCACGAACACGGGCGAAGGCTCAGCCGCCGAGGCGGGCGCTCTGATCGGTTCGACGACCGCCTCATCCTGAATGTCCCGCCTGAGCGAGTCCGCCAGGATATGCTCTGGGTCGGGCAGGTCAGGCAGACTATTCCTCATCAAGTCGGGGCGGTAGTGCGCCAGCGCCCGCAGCTTCACGCGGAACCCTTCTGCGGTACGGGCCGGTAGGTCAGCGATGCGCTGCACGAGAGCTTCGGCGGCCTTGCCGGCTTCATTGGCCGCGTCGTCGAGCGCTTCCGTGACGTACTCGCCGTGGATCCGCAGTCGCTCGGTGTGCCAGGCCTCCCACGCGGTCACGATCTCGTCGGCCCGCTCCTGCGCCTCCGGCCAAGGGAAGGTGTCGACAACCGTGCGCGCGTCCGCCGGCAGGTTGTCCTCGGGGCGCACGGGGCGGCGGACCTCGCGCACGTAGGGCTTGCGCTTCATCCACGCGATGTCTTCGGACGTGACCTCATTGCCCTCCAGATGATCCGGATGCGTGAGGTACTTGCCCAGGCGCAGTGGGTGGTCGGACGCACGGAACAGAAGTGCCGCCGGGCGCTCGGGCATGTGCCGGTCCGCCTCGTCCTGCGCGGCGTTGCAGGCCGTACAGGCTGCGATCTCGCGCTTGCGTGCCGCCTCGAACTGACGGCCGAGCTGCAACAGCAGGGCGTCGCCGGCCGGGTTCTCGGCAGCCAGGCCGTCGGCCCTGAAGGCCAGCAGGTCTCGGATCAGGCCATCGACCAGATCCTCCGGGTAGGCGACGTCCTCGTTGCGTTGGGCGACGTGGGCCTTGAGGCGCAGGCCAGCCAGGGACGCCGCCGGCAACTCTGCGATGCGGTCCTCGATCTCGCACAGCTCGTCGAGCGCGTCGGCGGATGCAGCCTCGGCCGCTTCAACGCCGGTCCGCTCGCGCCACTCGGCCACCTGCCGCGCCCATTCGGCGTGGGGCTGATCGCGTGACGGGCCGGGTTGAGCGGCATCTGAAACCGCGTTCTGCTCTTCGATCCGCTGGGCATAGAGGTCTCGCGCGGCCTGCCACGCCGGGGCGAGAGCGATCAAGTCGACGTCGCCGGAAGCCCGCACCTGGACTGAGATGGGCTCGGCCCCGCTGCGCAGATCCTGGGCGGCCTTGAACGCTCGGTCCGAATGGAAGGCGAGGGCGAACACCGCATCGGACCGCATCTCGCGCCGGATCTTGGCTTCCCAGGCCGCATACTCCTCGGCCGGGAGCGGGTTGGCCTCGATGATGCGCCGCCGGCCCATCTCGCGCTGCACCCGGTTGTGCATCTGCAGGGCGTTGAACCCGATCCAGTGCGCCATCGGGCGGCGGGAGACCTTCCCGGAGGCGTCGGCATAGGAGACCGTGCCGTCGCGGTGGTCGATGCCGCCACCGGCCAGCACGTCGTGGTCGGGGCCGGCCTGGGCCACCTGGTCGGCGAAGTCGGGCGCAGGACCTGCGGCAGGGGCGGCAGGCTCAACCGGCTGCCGGGCGACGCGCGAGAGATCAACCTGCAGGTCGGCGGCGCGCTCCCGAAGGCTCGGGCGCTCGGCATCGCGGCGGATCAGGTTCTTGAGGGAGGTGCGCAGGGACATCGCGGGATCCTCAGATGAGGTGCGCGGGCAGCCGGCCCGCTCGGTTGCGGGCTGGGTTCAGAGGAGGGTGGCGAGGCCTGTCAGGACCATGCCGCCGCCGATGATGAAGGCGGCGGCCAGCAGCTCGCCGGCGGTGTCGAGGAAGCGCAGGGATCGGCTGTGCACGGTATCGGGGCGGACCGGGGTGACGGCTTCCCAGGCCTCGATCGTGCCGGGCTGGGTCTCGTCGGGCAGGGTGCGGTAGCGGCGATCCAGCGGGATCTGGCGGCGGCCCGTGCGGGCGCTGGTGCTGCGCACCGGGACGGGCTGGCTGAAATTTGGGATGCGGGCATAGGACATCGGTCGCGCTCCTGGTGGGGCTCGTGGCGGTGGGTCGGTGGTGGCGAAGAAAGCAGGTTTGCTGCGTGTCTGGCTTGCTAGCAGACCGAGATGCTAGTCAGTGAGCTGCCATGTGGCGGGCCATCTTGGCGGCGCCCCAGGCAGCCTGGAGGGCCACCGACATGGCCTCGGCCCAAGAACAGCCGAACCGGGCCTGGTGGAGGTGGGCGGCCTTGGCAGCGGCTCGCATAATTGCGGACCGGTCGAACTTGCCAGCGACGAAAAGCGGGCGGCGGTCGTAGCGGACGGTCAGGTTGATGGATGCCTTGGCCGCGAGCAGACCGGGGGCGATCACCGGACGGCTGTCGTGCAGACTGCGGGAGAGCTTGGTCCAAGAGACGGTGCGGTGGGGCATCGATAAACCTAACCCTGTGTCTTGGACATAGGATGAGGGTAGGTCGATGCGCTGTCAATAGGGCTATGCGAGAGACATTGCTTTTAGTGAGGCCGGGGCGTAAAATTACAGGGTCCGAAGCGCACCCTGCCAGCAATGACCGCTCAGCTGATCCGTCTCACACCGCGCCTCTGCCGAGCGGGCCGTGCGTTCTTGGGGTGGCGGCAGTCTGATCTTGCGGAGGCCGCAGGCGTGCCCGAGCCGACCGTGAACGCTTTCGAGGCCAAGCCCGAGACGGGGCGAATGATTGCCGCGAATGCGCGACTGCTGATCGCCGCCTTCGAAGCCGCCGGCCTGGAGTTCATCCCCGAGAACGGCGGCGGGGCCGGGATCCGGTTTCGGGAGCGGAAGGCGTGAACGCTCCTCGTCTGCTGCGAGGTGCTGCTCGTGTCGTCTCCGGCCTCGCAAGTCTCGCCGCGCTCATCGTATTCATTATCGCTGCGCTCGACGATCACACCGCGACTGCGACCGCGGCAGCCGGCCTATGCCTCGCCCTTGCGGTTCTGGCAGCGCTCGATCTTGAGAGCTTCGAAGGGCTCGGCATCAAGGCGAAGTTGCGAACCACGTTGTCCGATGCGGAAGCGCGCCTGAACGGCCTCGACGCGCTAATCCGCTCACTTGCCCGCAGTGCTTTTGTCCAAGCCGGACGAGGAGCCCTGGCACCCATCGAACGGCGCGATCTAGTTACGGATCTGACTGCGTCGCTCGTTGCGGCAGGCATGACACCGGACGCGATCGAAGCGTTCAAGCGCCCGGTGTACAGCTATATTGCCGGCGGTCTCTGGTATCCGGCTACAACGGTGAGAGCCAGTTACTTATCGAAACGTCTTAAAGAGCTCGAGCTTCGACAGAGACAGGTTAGCGGAGACGAGTGGCATACCATCCAGATTGAACGGGATCGTCTTAATAGTGTCGAAGTTACGGAGCATCCGTACAACGATAGTTTCGAACGCTTCCGAGCTATCGCTGAGCGAATGGCCGTTGAAACTCCGGTCACGTCCTCCGAGGATCGCCAGACACTTGTGACCCTAATGGCTGAGATTTCTGATCTGTTCGACGAGTGTCGCAGCACAGGAAACCTGACAGATCGCGCCATGGCCGCGATGAGTCATGGTCATGCGCTCGGAAATCCGTTCGTCGAAGCCATGATGACGAGGTTCAGGTAGGGGCAATGCGGCCTTGGGGTGAGAAGAGTGAGTATTGATCCTTCGGGCTTTATGCTGGACAGCAACGTGTTCTCGCGGGTGGTCGACGGCGTTCTGCTGTTGCCTGAAAAGGCCGGGCGTCGCTTCCTTGTGACGGGCGTGCAGGCTGACGAATGCCGCCGGGCGCCCTGCCCTGCGCGGCGTGCTGCACTGCTGCATTCGATTGAAGAGATTGCGCCCGAGTTCTGCGCGGCAGCATCGTTCTGTTTTGACATTGAAGGGGCGGGCTGGGATCAGGCGCCATGGAACGATGGCACAGGCCGGTTTGAGGCGATGCTCGCGCGGCTGAAGGTGCTGGACAAGAAACAGAAGACCAAGGCTCAACATCTCAACCAGATCCGAGACATCGTGATCGCCGAGACGGCCTTGAAGCTCAACGCCACTCTCGTGACCGATGACGGCAAGCTGGGACAGGTGGTCGAGGAGTTCGGCGGAACGGCTGCGCCTTCCTCTTCACTGGCATGAAGCCGGGCGGCCATACCATCACGGCTCGCCCGGCTTTGCGCATACCTGACCGCAACTGCGGCGGATGCAGCCGATATGCTGGCTGTCCTGGTTCACGACAACCTGGCTTGCTCGATTGCCTGCTGACCGAGAATGCGGCTGACGGGCTTGCTAGCAAGCAGGCTGGCCGGTTTGCCGCGATCCTGCGATGCGGCGGTGCTGGCTTCCCTACTTGCCGGCCGACGGGCTGCGCTTCTCGATGACGGGCGGGCGGCCGTTCTTGCGCAGCAGGTCGTTGCACGCCTCGATCAGCAGATCCTCAAGGTTTTCGCCGGTGTCGATGGCGAGGCGGGACATCTCCTGCCAGCCAGCGCGGTTCACGCGACACATCATGGTCTTGAGGTCGCGCTGGGCGCTAGACGCAGCTCGGCCTGCGGCTTCCACGAACGGTGCCGGGTCGGCGGCGGCTTGGGCTGTCGCGGCCGGAGCAGCGCCGGCTTTCGGGGCGAGGCGATCGGACAGGCTGGAGAGCGATCCGCGTGCGGGCTTGGACATCGCCAGGTCTTTCAGGCTTTGCGGGGGAAGGTGCGGGCCAACTCGGCGATCGCTGACCACATGGCCTCGATCTCACGGGCGGCGCGGCCGTCGGGCTCGAACTCGTTCACGGCCTGGCCGGTGATCAGCGCGTGGCTAAGGCTGGCACGCTGGGACACCTGACCGGGAAGGACCGGGGCGCCCATGCCAGTCAAGACGCCGCGTGCCTCGGCGACGATGCTGGTCTCGTTCTCACGAGTCACGGGTGGGCAGGCGTTCAGGACGCACGCGATCGGCGCCTTGAGGCTGCGGGCCATGTCGAGGGTCGCGCCGACGGCGGCGAGGTCGAACGGGCCGGGGCGCACGGGGATAACCGTGATCGTCGCGCGGCTCATCAGCGATCCGATCAGCGGGGCGTTGTGCGGTGGGCTGTCGATGATGACCCAGGCGATGCCCTCGGCCTCGGCGTCCTTCAGCAGGCCCGGCACATCTTGGGCGGTCGCCTTTGCGAGGATGGGCGCCTCTGCCGCTCGGCGCTCGTACCAGAACGCCAGGGATCCCTGCGGGTCCGCGTCGATCAGAAGGGTTGGCCCGTCCCGCTCGGCCAACGTGCCGAAATGAGCGCTCAGGGTGCTTTTGCCGGCGCCACCTTTTTGAGCGGCAACTAGGACGACGTGCACGGGCTGCTCGCTTCGCGGGGTTCTCGGCAACCCCGCTATCCTGAGTGCGACATTCCTATCAAGCAGTGAATGAAGCGGTCCGCGTTGCCTGCTGGCGTGCATTCTGGCTTGCTAGCAAGCTGTTAACGCGATAGCTTCCGATAATTCGCGTTCTCGGAAGTTTTGACATGAGCACCGAAAGCCTCAAACCGCTGTCCAACGGGATGCGTGCCGCCGTTCGGTTGATCGCCGACGACGCGAATGAGCGGCTGTTGGAAGCCGTGCGCCTGCCGCTCCGCGACGACGCGACGGAAGACGGCCTGCGGGACCTGCTGGTGGGGCTGTATGCGGCTTACCCGCAGGTGATGCAGTCCTCGGCGGGCGGCAGGGTGGGGGACGGCTCCCCCACCTTCGGCCCCGGCACGGCTTAAGTGTTTCCATTGCGACAAGTGTGCGAGCTGGAAACACTTACGGGGCAGGGGCTGTGAGTCGAGGGCCGGGCAAGGTTGAGCGAGCGATCGAGGCGGCCTTTCTGGCGTCGCCCGATGCCACGTTCTCGGTCGCCGATCTCGGCCCGATCGCCTATCCGGGCTTGAACCGGGTGGAGAAGCGCCACCGCGTCGCGATCATCAGAGCGGCCGACCGAGTAGCGGCTCGTCATTGGTGGGCGAAGCTCATCAGCGAGCGGCCCGGCGGGCAGATCATCTACTGCAACACTCTCGACGTGCGATCCTACGCCATCGGGCGGATGCGCGCCGACTTCCTCAACAACACGACGACGGTGGCCCAGATCGAGGCGTTGTTAGAGGAGCCCGCGCCGGACGATCCGTGGCGCAACAGATCGAAGTGGGATCTCGTTCGGCCTGGGGGCGCGTGGTGGAGGCATGTCGAGATTGCCAGGGCGAGGAAGGCCGGCGACGCGGCCGAGGCCGAGCGCATCAACACGGTACTACGGGCAGAAGTCGCCGAGCGGTTCGCTGCGCTCAAGGGTAAATCATGACCGCGCTTGAAATCCTGCCAGCCGAATGTGCCGCAGATTGCGACACTCTACCGGCCGAGGCCGCAGCGATCGTCCGCGCCTATCAGCAGGCCAGCAAGGCGGACTCGACAGTGCGGGCCTACCGCTCCGACGTGCAGGTCTTCCAGGCGTGGTGCGATCGGTTCGGCTTCCGGTCCCTGCCGGCGAGCCCCGAGGCCGTGTCCGGCTTCCTGGCGCACGAGGCCGAGGCCGGGCGGTCCGCCTCGACGATCGGGCGCCGGCTCGCCGCGATCAGGTATGGGCACAAGCTGGCTAAGGCCGCCGACCCTACGGACGACGAGGACGTGCGGGCGACCATGAAGGGGATCCGACGCCGGGTCGGGACCGCGCCGACCCAGAAGGCCGCGGCGACGGTCGATATCCTCCAGATGCTGCTCGCTCGCACGTCGCCCGACACCCTGACCGGCAAGCGCGACCGCGCGCTGCTGGCTCTTGGGTTCGCTGGGGCTTTCCGCCGGTCCGAGCTTGTCGCCCTCGATGTCGAGGATCTGCGCGAGGATCCCGAAGGCCTGCGGGTCACGGTCCGCCGGTCGAAGGTCGATCAGGAGGGCAGGGGGTTCGAGAAGGCGATCCCGACCGGACGCTACGTCCAACCTGTGCGCCTCGTGCGGGAATGGCTGGACGCGGCGAGGATCACGTCGGGCCCGGTATTCAGGCCCATCTCTCGGTCGGGGAGGGTGCGGAATTATCCGCACCTTGAGGGCCGACCGCAGGGTGAGGAATATTCCTCACCTCGTCTCACGGACCGATCCGTCGCCAACATCCTGAAGGCGTACTGCACGGACGCTGGCCTCGACGCCTCGACGTTCGGGGCACACAGCCTGCGGGCCGGCTACATCACGACGGCGGCCGAGCGCGGGGCCGACCTCGCCCGGATCATGGACCAGTCCGGCCACCGCGATGCCCAGACCGTCGTCGGCTACATCCGGCGGGCGAACGCCTTCAAGGGGCACTCGGGGAGCGGGTTTTTATAAGACTGTTGGTTGAATTGCTCCACAACTCAAAGTAGAAAAGAAGGCTCAGCTTATAGCTGTCATAGGCCTGGAAATCAATTCTCAGTGAGGATCGAGATCATATAGATTGTTTAACTAAATTTAAATTATTCAGATGATCATACATCGAACTATAACTTGGATAGCGCCTCACTAACACCCATCTGGTTTCTTGATGCCATCGAAGCATCTTTGCCGCTCTGAGCGCATGAATTTTCTCCGCGATACGCGTGGAGCAGCGGCGGTCGAGTTCGCTCTTGTGTCGTTGCCGTTCCTGGCCCTGGTCGGCGCGGTTTTCCAGATCGCGTTCCAGATCTGGGCCACCCAGAATTTCGATCGCGCTCTACAGAACGCGGTCCGGACGATCTTCACCGGGCAGTTCCAGCTCGCCAATGCTGGGCAGACCGACGCCGCCACCATGCTCGCCTCGCTGAAGACGACGATGTGCGGCAGCGGCAATGCTGTCATCCCAACCGTCTTCAACTGCCAGAACGTCAAGATCGACGTCGCCACCGCCAGCACGCTCGCCAGCGCCAGCGCGTCGACACCGGTGAACGCCACCACAGGCACCTGGACCACCGATTTCGGCACGAACTACGCCTGCGCCAAGCCCGGCACGATCGTGGTGGTGACCGCGGCGGTGCAGTTCCCGACCTTGTTCAACCTGATGGGGCTCGGCACCAAGAAGTTCACCACTGGCGCTGGAGCCGGTTCCAGTCTGCTTACCTCGACGGCGGTGTTCCGGACAGAACCCTACCAGATCACCGGGTCGAGCCCGTGCTGAGGCGCCTTGTCCGCAGGGCCGCCCGGCTGCGGCGGGACCAGCGCGCAAGCGCCCTCGTGGAATTCGCCGTGATCCTGCCGGTGCTGCTCTCGATCTGGGCCGGCATGACGGAGATCGCCCACGCCATCGACGAGTGGCGCAAGCTGACCCTACTCGCCCGCACCGTGGCCGACCTGACCGCCCAGGGCGACGCCCAGAACCCGGTTAGCACGACGCTGATGAACGACATCATCGCCTCGGCCGCCAAGGTGATGCGCCCGTTCGACACGACAAACGTCCAGATCGTGGTTAGCGCAATGGGCGTCGACCTCAAGAAGCTGAACCTGATCCCGCAGGTCTGCTCCAGCGTCGCCAACAGCAACGCCAAGCCCCGCGCCACCGGCGCCGCCACTGACCTACTCGTCCCTGCGGGCTACCAAACCACGGGCATGCGCTACGTGCTGGCCGAGGTCAGTATCACCTACACGCCGATGATCGGCAGCGCGCTGGTCAAGCTGGTCAAAGGCATCGGCAATCAGATCGTCTTCTCCGCCTCCATCCCCTGGCCGACCCGCGGCGGCACCACCTATGGGACGAACACCTACACCGAGGTCGTCGTGCCCGGCACCACCCAGAAAGCTTGCGATGGCTCGACGCCCTGATCGTGCCCACCGGCCGAGATCGTTCGGCTTCGTGCGGGAGCGTGGCGGCAACGTCGCGATCCTGTTCGCCTTCCTCAGCGTGCCGATGCTCATGTTCACCGGCGCAGCGATCGATTACGGGTTCGCGACCCGGGTGGAGACCAAGCTGCAGGCCGCGACAGACGGCACTGCACTTCTTCTGTGCCAGACACCGCTCACCACCTCGAACACCGATCTCAACACACTGGCTCAGACGGCGATGATCGGCGCGATGGGAGCGGCGAACCTCGTGGTCGACCCGCTGGTCATCACCAGCAACCCACGCCAGATCACCTTGACCGCTCACAAGCTCTCGACGGTGTTCTTCGGGAAATTCACCGGGACGACCCGCATCAACCCGGGATCGAAGGCGCAGTGCGCTACACCCCTGCCGAAGACGTTCGAGATCGCGTTGGTGCTCGACAATACCGGGTCGATGGCGGAGTCGAGCGGCGGCCAGTCCAAGCTTCAGGCAGTGCAGACCGCGGCGACGAACTTCGTCAGCTACGTCTCTACCAACGCGGCCTTCTCAAGCGCGACCCGGATCTCGATCGTGCCGTTCGCCGGAGCCGTGGCGGTCGATCCATCGACTTACCGCTATGCCAGTTGGATCGATCTGAACGGGCAATCCAGCTACCACTGGACCAACGTACTGTCGCCCAGCGGATCCAACTTCACCAGCCGGTTCGACATCTTCACTAAACTGCAGCGGGTTAACTCAAATTGGAGCTGGGCTGGCTGCCTGGAAACACTTCCCTATCCACTCAATGTTCAAGACGGTGCGCCGACCTCAGGAAACAAAGACTCTTTATACGTTCCCCTGTTCGCTCCCGACGAGCCGGGAGACGCCAGTTCGCAGATTGGCACTTTCCCGACAGACAGTAACAGGCCCACAGCTTACAGCTACAACAGCTACATCAACGATGATACTGGTGGCAGTTGTAAGAATAGCAGTACGTTCAACACGGCACTGGGTCAGGCGTGCAAGTACGTCACCCCAACTAATCCAATCTCAAGTTCCTATCTCGGGATCCCGAACGGGCCGAACTTCGGCTGCACAACTCAGCCGCTCCAGCGGCTAACCAACTCGACAAGCACCCTCAAGACGCTGATCAGCAATATGGCGCCTCTGGGCTCGACTAATATCCATGAAGGCTTCATGTGGGGCTGGCGGACACTCTCGCCCAACAATGTCTTCAAGGACGACAATCAGGCAGCCTACGCTTCTAGCACAAATAGCTCGAACGCCACGACCATCAACAAAATCATCATTTTGATGACAGATGGCGCAAACAGCTGGACAGCTAACCCGAATGCACCCACAGGCTCTCTCTATTTTGCAGCCGGCTATTTTCAGAATGCCAATACTCAAAACACCAAAACTCAAACACCAAATTCTCGCCTACCATCTACAAACCAAAACATCGCGGACGCCAATAGCGCTCGAAACGCACTCGATGCACTCACCGCACAGGCATGCACTAACGCGAAGGCAGTCAATATCTCGATCTACACGATCGGTTTCAGCATTCCGTCTGACCCGATCGATGCGGCGGGTCAAACTCTTCTGCAAAATTGCGCCTCATCAGCAAATCAATACTTTCTCGCTAACACTTCTGACGACCTGATTAGTGCCTTCAAAAAAATCCAACAGAGCATCGGCGCCCTACGGCTGACGCAGTAGGTCTGGACCTACTCCTCGGTGGCTTCCTTCGCCTTCCGCGGCCGACCAACGGTACGCTTCGGCTTGTCGGAGACGGTCGCTGCAGGCTCGGCGGCCTTCGGAGCAGCCTTCCTGCGCTGCTGACCGAGACCTAGAGACAGAGCGAGCTTGGAGCGCTGATCAGAATAAGCCTGTGCCGTCATCGGGTAGTCGCGCGGTAGGCCCCACTTCTCGCGGTAGGCCTCGGGCGTCAGTCCCTTGATCGTCAGGTGGCGGCGGAGTGTCTTGTACCGCTTGCCGTCCTCGAAGCTGATCAAGGCGTCATGCGTGATCGATTTCCGCACCTGCGCAGACGTGAGCTTCTCGGCCGCCGGAGCAGCAGTGGCGCTGCCTTGGCCAATCCCCGAGAGCGCAGCGTGCGTCGCCGCGATCAGCGTCGCAAGCTCAGCACCCTGCACGTGATTGTTCGACACGTAGGCCGAGACGATGCCGGCTGTCAGCTCGATGAAATCGACGGCCGGAGCCTCGATCGTCTCTATGTCTTGATCCACGGTGCACCTGTGCTTGAAAACTAAAGCACATTCTGTCACTGGCATCCAAAATGCAATACATCAAGGCGAAAGATTTCATTCGCTGTTGGTGATATTTACGATGATGCATTCTCCGGGCCCGGAACACACAGCGCGCCTAATCGCGGAGAGCGTGGCATCGGCCGTCGAGCGTGATCTGGATAAGGGAGCACTTCATCCGCTGATGCGCGAGGCCCTGGTGGTCGAGCTACTGCGGGCATTGCTCCCGGCCATGCTAACCCAGTCCGGCGCGGCCTTGGCTGAAGCCTGCAATCGCTGTCTCGGCCACTTCGCGGGCTTCCAGCCGCCGGCCCCGCAGGTTGAGGTGATCGATCTGGACGATGGGGTGGTTACGATGCGTCAGGGGTAAGCGCCCTCACTGGGCCTAGACCGAACCACACTCTGGCCGGATCAGCCTGCGGGAGAACTGGTTTAGCGATCTCACCGTTTGATCGGTAGGCGACCTACGATCGAGCCTGCAGCATCGCGCACGACCATCGTCCATCGCTGGTCCAAATCGATGCCGATCGCCTCA
>NZ_JAKSYK010000127.1:0-65135 GCF_022829425.1 Methylobacterium sp. J-072
GTCGGTGATCTGCCGGCGCTGCATCTGCAGGAAGGCCGAGACGATCTGCAGCGAGTTCTTGACCCGGTGGTCGATCTCCCGGGTCAGCAGATCCTTTTGCTCCAGCAGGCGCTCCTTCTCGGCGAGCAGGCTCGTCAGCTCGTCGATCTTGCGGCGCTGGCGCAGGACCACGCCCTCGACCGCCTCCGCGAGCGAGCCGGCGAGTTGGACCTGCCATTCCGCCCAGGCGCTGGCGTAGCCCGTGCGCTCCTCGACCCAGCGCTCGAAGGACCGGCGCGGCAGCAGGGCCACCGGGCCGCTGCCGGCGAGCACGGGTTTGCGCGGGTCGCCGCCCCAGGTCACCGTGCTGGGCACCTCCGGCCGGAACCAGAGCAGCAGGGTCTCGCGGGACTCGTCCACGAAGGCGGCGAGGAGGCCGCTGGCGATCTCCCGGTAGGGGGCCGCCTCCAGGTACTCGGCGGTGAAGGTGATGCTGCTGTACTGGGTCTCGCCGGCGGGCAGCCGGTCCCGGAGCCAGGCAGCGATCCGGGCGATCATGTCGGCGGGCGGCGACCGGCCGATCAGCGTGACCCGGTCCCCCGAGACGATGCCGGCGCCGGTGGCGCTGAACAGGTCGAGCAGGGTGACATGGCCGGCGGTCAGGGCGGCCACGAAGTCGTCGGACCGGGTCAGGCCGCGCACCAGACGGCCCTCGACGGCGAGATGGGCCTGCCGCTCGGCCCAGAGCCGGCGCGACTCGATCTCCTGCACCCGCATGGCGAAGGCATCGGTGAGGACGGTGGCCGCCGAGCGAGTCTCGGGCGTCACATAGTGCGGGCGGCGGTGATGGCCGATCATCAGGCCCCAGAGCCGGCCCTCGACCATGATCGAGATCGACATCGAGCCGTTCACGCCGAGATTGCGCTGGTACTCGAGGTGGATCGGCGACAGCGTGCGGTGCTGGGCGAAGGTCAGGTCGATCGGGCCGTTGCCGGCGCCCGGGGCCGCCACCAGCCCGACCGGCACGCTGTCGCGGTCGATCACGAAGCGGTTCTTGGCCCGGGTGTAGAGGGCGCGGGCCTGGGCCGGGATGTCGGAGGCGGGAAAGCGCAGGCCGAGCAGGCTGCGCGACCAATTCGGCACCTTGTCCTCGGCCACCGCCTCGCCGTTCCAGTCCGTATCGAACCGGTAGACCAGCACCGCCTCGAAGCCGGTGAGCGCCCGGATCTCCAGGGCGGCGATGCGGGCGGCGTCGACCAGGGTCTCGGCCTCGCGCAGGCGGCCGACCGCGAGCTCGGTATCGACCTGGCTGGCGGTCGGGAAGTCGTCGACGGATTCGGGCTCGAGTTCCAGCTCGACGATCACCCGCCCGGCATGGGCGTGGGCGACCGCGTAATAGGGCGCGCCGCGGCCGGCCAGGGTCAGCCGGCGGCGGGCGGAATGGCCGTCCGCCAGGGTGCCGGCGGCCAAGCGCGCCCGGATGGCCTCGACGAAGTCCCGGGGCAGCACGTCCCCGAGGGGGCGGCCGGCCAAGGGCGGATCCAGGGGATCGACGATCTCGTCGACATTGGCCGAATAGGCCAGGACCTGCAGGGTCTCGGTATCGGCCGCGATCATGACGGCGTTGGGCTGGATCGAGCCCGGGATGTGGATCGGCTCGCGCTCGCAATGGCTGGCATCCACCGGCTCGGCCCGCGCCCGCCGGCCGATCGCCGCCATCACGGCCTCGCGGGGCAGACCGGCGCCGAGGCTCTCGATCGGGTCGATGGTCAGCCAGGTGACCGGGCCGGTCTCGGCCGCCGTGCCGTGACGCATGTGGACCCGCGCCCGCAGGGGCTGGGGCAGCCGGCCGAACACGTAGTCGAAGCTCTCATCCAGCGCGCCGCGTCGGCTGCCCGCGAGGAAGCGGCCGCGGAAGCTCGGCACGTTGGTGCCCGGCATCACCTCGCGGAAATAATTGCGGCCCAGCACCGACTCGCGCGACAGGCCCGAGAGCGCGCTCGCGCCCTCGCTGAACACCACGACCGTGCCGTCCGCGTCGAGGCCGATCACGCCCTTGTCGAGGCGATCCAGCGCGTCGGACGCGAGCACATCGAGATCGAGGCCACTTTCGGGGACCTGATTCGGCGGCATCAGAAAAGAACCCCGCTCATCCAGTCTGATATGACTGGGGGCGTTGCGAAGTGCAATGCTTCCGCTTGCGGCAAGATCAACCCGGAATCACGATGACGTTGGACGCCAATTAAGACAGACAAATCTTATGTGTGATTTCAGACAGAGCGGTTGAAAACCCCTCCTCAACTGTGGGGTGGTATATGGGTTGGTCCTCGACAACCTGTGCCGTCTTCCCGTCGCCGATCGCGTGGGTCAGCAGATGTGCCAGATGCTCGACGGCAGGCCCGAGCATCTCGGCGCCCAGGAGCGTGCCCTCCCGGTCGGCCCAGATCCGGAGGCCGCCATGATTCTCGCCGTCGACCCGGGCGCGGCCCTGACCGGAGAAGTCGACGGTGCCGGTCACGCGGCCGGCGGCGTCGGGGTCGTAGGGTGCGCCGATCACCGCGACCTGCGGATCGGTGAACACCATGGCGAGGCGCGTCCACGGTTCCGGGTTCGCGACATCGCGCCCGGCCACCAGCGCCGCCGCGTTCGCCCCGGCGATCCCACCCTGGCGGCTGGCCTCGTGCAGCACGGGCCGCCAGGCATCGGCGTCGCCGGCGATCAGGATCGGGGCACCCGCGCAGACGAGGCTGCGCCGGTCGAAGTCCGGGACGCCGTCCTCGCCGAGGTGAAGGCCCGCGGCGTCCAGCCCGAGGTCGTTCAGGTTCGGGGAGCGGCCGGTGGCGGCAAGCACTTTTTCGGCCCGCGTCTCCCGCCCGCGCCCGTCCCGGTCGGTCCAGGACAGGCAGACGTCGCCGCCGTCGCACGTCGCGGATTCGAGCGTCGCTCCGAGATGCAGCTCCAGCTCCGCCCCAAAGATCTCGGCGGCCTGCCGGGCGAGATCCGGCTCGGACAGCCCGGCAACCGTGTCCCCGGCATCGATCACCGTGACGCGGACGCCGAGGCGGGTCATCGCCTGGGCGATCTCGACCCCGACAGCGCCGGCGCCGAGAACCGCCAGCGAGGCCGGGAGCTCGGGAATCTCGAACAGGGTGTCGGTGGTCAGAAGGCGATCGCCGAGCCCGCGCAGAGGCTTTGGAACGGTCGGGCTCGATCCGGTGGCGATCACAGCGGCGCGGAAGGCGATGCGGGTGTGGTCCCCGACAATGAGGCTGGTGCGATCGTGGAAACGGGCGCTGCCGGCGATGCGCGCCGCCTCGGGCAGCGCGTCGACCCCATCGAAAACGCTGCCGACGAACCGGTCCCGCTCGGCGCGGACGCGTTCGAGCACCGCGCGCCCATCCACCGCGACCCCGGCGACCCGGATGCCGAACAGATCGGTGTTGCGCGCCGCATGGGCGGCCTTGGCCGCCGCGATCAACAGTTTCGAGGGCATGCAGCCGACCCGGGCGCAGGTCGTGCCCCCCGGGCCGCGCTCGATCAGGACGGCACGGGCGCCGGCCTCGGTGGCGGCCCGATAGGCGGCGAGACCGGCAGTCCCGGCCCCGATCACCGCCACATCGCAGGTCTGCTCGTCCATCGTAGCCCCGGGTCCGTTGCCGGGGCCAAAGGCCGATCGCTGAGGTTCGTTCCGCCTGCGCCCACGCGCCTCAGGTTGCGGCGCGGACGTGAAAGCCGCCACGCGCCCCCTCTCCCGTGCGGGAGAGGGTTGGGGTGAGGGACCAGGTCTGTCCGGAAAGCGCGCATCCCTCACCCTGTCCCTCTCCCGCACGGGCTAGCGGATTCACAGATCGAGTTCAGCCCTTTTTGCGCGACGGCCCGTGCTTCGGCTCCAGCATCGGTGCGGGTATCCCCTCGCCCCACTTGCGGGGAGAGGGCTTCGGCGACCTTGTCGTCGCCGAAGCGAGGCGGCAGCCGAAGGTGAGGGGGGCGGTTCCGGACGCGCGCCTCGTCCGGAACCGCCCCCCTCACCGCCGCTCCGGCTTCGCCTGCGCTTCCCACACGGACGACGAGGTCCGTGTGGGCCTCTCCCCGCAAGCGGGGCGAGGGGACCCGCGCTTCGTCCGCAGATGTGTGAACATCGTAGCCCGCGCGGGAGAGGGCTGGGGTGAGGGATGCGCATTATGCGGAGGCACCTGGCCCCTCACCCTGTCCCTCTCCCGCACGGGAGAGGGGACCCGCGCCACATTCGAGGATGTGTGCATTCGATCGCCCGCAGAGGGCGGACGGAGAGGCACGCGTCTCGGCGTCTGTACTTACCTAAAAAGGATCGGTGCCCCCCCGCGTCAAAGGGAGGAACCAGTCGGCTCAAGCGCTCCGAACCGGCGCGGTGCCGCCGAGGTGAAAGACCCGGTGCGGCACCAGCTCGCCGCGCTCCACGTCGCCCACCGCGACCAGGATGCCGCCGCAGGTCGCGAAGGCCTTGCCCTCCACGGGGGCGTCCCGGCCGCGCAGGATCACCGACTGGCCGCGCATCAGGCGCAGGCCCAGGTCGCGGGAGACCGTCACCTCGGGGATCGCGTCGAGGGCGGTCTCCACCGGCCGCAGATGCGCGAGCGCGGCCTCCGGGCCGCCCTCGGTCAGGCCGGCGGCGGCGCAGGATTCGGCTTCCGAGAACGGGCCGACCCGGGTGCGGCGCAGGGCCGAGACGTGGCCGTAGCAGCCGAGCACGCGGCCGAGGTCGCGCGCCAGGGCACGGACATAGGTGCCCTTCCCGCACTCGGCCTCGATCACGGTCCGCTCGCCGTCATGCTCGACCACCGTGAGCCGGTCGATCTGCACCGGCCGGGCGACCAGCTCGACGATCTCGCCCTCGCGGGCCAGATCGTAGGCGCGCTCGCCCTGGATCTTGATGGCGGAATAGCGCGGCGGCACCTGCTCGATCGCGCCAACGAAGGCCGGCAAAGCCGCCTCGACGGCCGCGCGCTCCGGGCGGGCGTCGCTGGTGGCGACGGCGCGGCCTTCGGCGTCGTCGGTGTCGGTCTCGACACCCCATTGCACGGTGAACCGGTAGGCCTTGCGGCCGTCCATGACGAACGGGACGGTCTTGGTCGCCTCACCCAGCGCGATCGGCAGGATCCCCGAGGCCAGCGGGTCGAGGGTGCCGGCATGGCCGGCCTTCTTGGCGTTGAAGGCGCGCTTCACCACCGCGACCGCATGGGTCGAGGTCATGCCGACAGGCTTGTCGAGGATGACCCAACCCGACACGTCCCGGCGCTTGGGCCGGTCGGGCCGCGGTCCGCGTTGCGGGCGGCGCTCCTCCGGGCCCCGGCGCTCGGCGCCGGGACCGGAAGCCGTGCGCTCGGCCGGCGGAAGATCTTCCATGGAAACCGTCATGTCCTCGTATCCCCCGGGGTCGTTGCCCCGTGTCTGTCTGTCCGGTGACGGGGATCAATGCCCCGGCCCGGTCTCCGGTTCGTCGCCCTCGGCAGCCGCGCCGTCCCGCTCGGCGACGAGGTCGCGCTTCACCCGCTCGTCCCGGAGCAGCTTGTCGATGCGCGCCGCCTCGTCGAAGGTCTCGTCGCGGAGGAAGCGCAGCTCGGGCGCGAATTTCAGGTTCACCCGGCGGGCCACCTCCTGGCGCAGCACCTTGCGGTGGCGGTCCAGGGCGGCGATCACCGGCGCCTCGTCCATGCCCCCCAGGGGCATCACGTAGGCGGTGGCGAGCTTCAGGTCCGGCGACATCCGCACCTCCGGCACCGTCACGACATGCGTGTTGAGCACCGGATCCTGGATGTCGCCGCGCTGGAGCACCTCCGCGAGGGCGTGGCGCACGAGTTCGGCCACACGCTGCTGGCGCTGCGAGGGGCCGGTGGAGGTTGGTTTCTGGGCCATTCTGTCTCGGGCCGGCAGCGCAGGGCGGCCGGTTCACGTCCAAGCGGAGAGAGGTGCGGGCAGGAAGCGATGCACCCAAAAGAAAAGACGGCCGCGGCTGACGCCGCGACCGCCCTGTCCGGACGAGTCCGGGCTCTCAGAGCGTGCGGCGGATCTCTTCGACCCGGTAGCACTCGATCACATCGCCTGCGCGCATGTTCTCGAAGTTCTCGAAGGCCATGCCGCACTCCTGGCCGGAGGTGACTTCCTTCGCGTCGTCCTTGAACCGCTTCAGGGTCTTGAGCTTGCCCTCGTGGATTACGACGCTGTCGCGGATGAGGCGGACATGCGCGCCGCGCTCCACGATACCGTCCTGCACGCGGCAACCCGCGACCTTGCCGACCTTGGAGACCTCGAAGACCTCCTGGATCGTCGCCTCGCCGAGGCGCTCTTCCCGCAGGGTGGGCGGCAGCATCCCCGACAGCGTGGCTTTGATGTCGTCCACGAGGTCGTAGATAATGTTGTAGTAGCGGATATCGATCCCGGCCCGCTCGGCGGCCTCGCGGGCCTCCTTGAGGGCGCGCACGTTGAAGCCGATCACGACCGCCTTCGACGCCTGCGCCAGGGTGATGTCCGACTCGGTGATGCCGCCGACGCCCGACAGGAGGATGCGGGCCGCGACCTCGCCGTTGCCGAGCTTCTCCAGGGCGCCCGAGATCGCCTCGACCGAACCCTGCACGTCGCCCTTGATGACGACCGGCAGCTCCTTGCGGCCGGCGCCTTCCTTGAGGTCGCGCATCATGTCGACCAGCGAGCGGTTGGCACCACCGGTGCGGGCATTCTGCCGCTCGCGCTTCTGACGGGCGCGATACTCGGTGACTTCGCGGGCCCGGGCCTCGCTCGGCACCACGGTCACGCGGTCGCCGGCATCGGGGGTGCCGTTGAAGCCGAGGACCTCCACGGGCACCGACGGGCCGGCGTATTGGACGTTCTCGCCGAGATCGTCGACCAGGGCGCGCACGCGGCCCCACTCGGCGCCGGCCACGACGATGTCGCCGGTGAACAGGGTGCCGCGCTGGACCAGCACGGTCGCCACCGGGCCGCGGCCGCGGTCGAGCTGGGCCTCGATGACCGTACCCTCACCGTCGCGCTTCTCGTTGGCGCGCAGGTTCATGATCTCGGCCTGGATCTGGATGCCCTCCAGCAGCTCCGGCAGACCGTCGCCGGTCTTGGCCGAAACCTCGAACTCCAGGGTCTCGCCGCCCATCGACTCGACCTGAATGTCGTGCTGCAGAAGCTCCGTGCGGACCCGCTGCGGGTTCGCATCCGGCTTGTCGATCTTGTTGACCGCGATGATCATCGGAACACCGGCCGCCTTGGCGTGCTGGATCGCCTCGATGGTCTGCGGCATCACGCCGTCATCGGCCGCCACCACGACCACCACGATGTCGGTGACCTTGGCGCCGCGGGCGCGCATCGACGTGAACGCCGCGTGGCCCGGGGTGTCGATGAAGGTGATCATCTCGCCCGACGGCGACGCGACCTGATAGGCACCGATATGCTGGGTGATGCCGCCGGCCTCACCCTCGACCACGTTCGCCTTGCGGATCGCATCGAGCAGCGAGGTCTTGCCGTGATCGACGTGGCCCATGATCGTGACCACCGGCGGACGGGGATCGAGATCCTCCTCCAGATCCGGCTCGTCGGACGACAGGCCCTCTTCCACGTCGGACTCGGCGACGCGGCGCACGGTGTGGCCGAGTTCCTCGGCGATGAGCTGGGCGGTGTCCGAGTCGATCACGTCGGTGATCTTGTGGATCTCGCCCTGCTTCATCAGCAAGCGGATCACGTCCACGGCCCGCTCCGACATGCGGTTGGCGAGTTCCTGGATGGTGATCGTCTCGGGGATCGTCACCTCGCGGGACAGCTTTTCCTTCTGCTCGACCTGGCCGCGGCCGCTCATGCGCTGCTGGCGGCGGCGGAACGAGGCGACCGAGCGGGTGCGCTCGTCCTCACCGGACGTCGCCGTCGCGATGGTTAGGCGGCCGCGGTTGCGGTCGCCGCCCGGGGACTTCGGCGTCTTGGGCGGCGCGATGATCTTGAGCGGCATGCCGGGACGGCGGATGACCCGCTTGGTCTCGGACTCGTCCTCGTTGGTCTGGGCGCCGCGACCGGCGGGACGCGCCGCGGCGGTCGCGCCGGCGGGACGCGCCGCAGTGGTCGGCGTCGCGCTCTTCTCCGGCTCGGGGGCCGGGGCGGGACGCGCCATGAAGTTGAGGTCGCGGGGCTTGCGCGAATCCGCCGTGATGGTCTTGCGCGGCTCGCCGGTGGCGGGACGGGCGGTCAGCGGCGGGCGGGCCGCGGGCGCAGCGGTCGAAGCCGTCGCAGCGGCCGGACGCGCCGGCGCGGCCGCAGCCGGACGGACACCTTCGGGCTGGCGGCCCGGAATGGCGGTCGGACGGGCCGTCATCGGACGCGTCGCCGAGGCCGGACGGGCGGGGGCGGCAGCCGGAGCGGCGGGCGCAGCAGCAGTAGGAGCGGCAGCAGCAGCGGGGGGGGCCGGCGCGACGGCCGGAGCCTGGGCGGCGGCAGCGGCTTCCGCAGCAGCGGCCTTGGCGGCCTCCTCGGCGGCGCGGGCGGCCTCGGCGGCGGCGGCCTTGCGGGCCTCCTCCTCACGACGGCGAGCCTCGGCGGCCTCACGCTCGCGGCGGGCCTCCTCCTCGGCTTCCTTGCGGCGTGCCTCGGCTTCGGCTTCGGCCTTCTGCCGCGCCTCGGCCTCGCGGCGCTTCGCATCGGCGAGGGCGGCGGCGCGGGCGGCGCTCTCCTGCTCGCTCAGCGTGCGCAGCACCACACCCGAAGCCGAGCGCTGGGCCGGGCGCGGCGGCGGCGTGGTGGTGGCGGCAGGGGCCGGGCGCGGGGCGGGCGCAGGCTCACGGGCAGGGGCGGCCGGCGCGGCGCCGATGACGCCACGGCGCTTGACCGTCTCGACCACGACCTGCTTGGAGCGGCCATGGGAGAAGCTCTGCCGTACGGTACCCGCCTCGATCGGCCGCTTGAGGGAGAGCGGCTTCGGAGAAGTCCTGTTCAGAGTCTTGTCGCCCGGGTTGTTCGTGTCGCTCATTCAGCCTGAACCCTGAGGGTTTCCATCGTCCCGTGAACCGACGCCCGGTGGCGCCAGCCAAATTCGTCCTGGTGCGTCGTCAACGTGAGGCTTCGTCGATCCCGCCGATTCGGGCTGGACCGGGCTCCTCGGTCGCCGCGGCGGCGCCCTCGAAGGAGCGTAGCCGACGCCAACGCGACAGGCAGCCGGCAGCTCCGGCTCCTGCGACGAGCGCAGCGTGTATCACATGATCCCGACCTAAGGCCATGTCCAATTCATCTTCGGACAGGTCGTCGATGATCGGTATCCTTGACATGGCTTCACCATGCCGTCGGTACAAGGCCGAAGCGATCTTGCGTCGGCCGTCCGGACTGGCTTCGGCGGCATGGATCAGGGCCACCGCGCCGGGCTGGCCGCCGATCGCCGCCTCGACCTTCGAGAACCCTGCGACCACGCATCCCGCCTTGTTGGCCATGGCGATCGCCTGCCGCAGATCCTCGCGCAGGCCGGTGACGATCCGGTCGGGCAGGTCGGCGCCGGCCTGGGCCGGTCCCTTGAACGCCCGCGGGAACAGGTTTTTTCGGACCGCCGTCGTCACAGCGTCGCGTCGCGCGCTGATCCAGGCGCCACGCCCGGGGAGCTTGGCGCGCAGGTCCGGCACGACGGCGCCGTCCGGGCCGCGCACGAACCGGATCATCGCCTCGGGCGGCTGGACGACGCGCGTGACGATGCAGGTGCGCTGCGGCACGCGCCGGCCGGGGCCGCTATCGAGCCCCCCGGGATCGAGTCCCGGATCCTGCCCCTCGTCGGGCAGGGTCGTGTCGACCTCGGCCATAAGCGCGTCCGCCGCAGCCTCCGCTCAGGCCTCGGCCGGGGTGGCGGCGGTCTCAGGCGTCTCCTCACCCTCGGCGGCTTCCTCGCCCTCCTCGGCCTCCGGCTCGGGCAAAGCCTCGATCCAGCCGGCCTTGAGGCGGGCGGCCATGATCAGGCCCTCGGCCTCGGTACGGGACAGCTCGAAGCCGTCCAGATAGCCGGCATGACGCACGGCGTCGGGGCCGCGGCCCTCGGTGTAGCCGACGAGGTCGTCCGTGGCGCAGCCGGCCAAGTCCTCGATGGTCTTCACGTCGTTCTCGCCCAGCGCGACCATCATGGGCGTGGTGATGCCCTCGATCTCGCGCAATTCGTCGGCGACGCCGAGCTCGGTGCGGCGGGCGTCGTGCTCCTGCTCGATCCGGGCGAGGTGATCCTGGGCGCGGGCCTGGATCTCGGCGCCGGTCTCGTCGTCGAGCCCCTGGATGCCGGACAGCTCCTGGATGTCGACGTAGGCGATCTCCTCGACGTTGCGAAACCCTTCGGCCGCCAGCAGCTGGCCGACGGTCTCGTCGACGTCGAGCGCCTCCATGAACACCTGGGTCCGCTCGGCGAACTCCTTCTGGCGCCGCTCGGATTCCTCGGCCTCGGTCAGGATGTCGATGTCCCAGCCGGTGAGCTGCGAGGCGAGCCGCACGTTCTGGCCGCGGCGGCCGATGGCCAGCGACAGCTGGTCGTCCGGCACCACCACCTCGATGCGGTCGGCCTCCTCGTCGAGCACCACCTTGACGACCTCGGCGGGCTGGAGGGCGTTGACGATGAAGGTCGCCTCATCCTCGGACCACGGGATGATGTCGATTTTTTCGCCCTGCAGCTCACCCACGACAGCCTGCACCCGGGATCCGCGCATGCCGACGCAGGCGCCGACTGGGTCGATGCTGCCGTCGCGAGAAATCACGGCGATCTTGGCACGGGAGCCCGGATCGCGGGCCACGGCCTTCACCTCGACGATGCCGTCGTAGATCTCGGGCACTTCCTGGCCGAACAGCTTGGCCATGAACTGCGGGTGCGAGCGCGACAGGAAGATCTGCGGCCCGCGCACTTCCGAGCGCACGTCGAACAGGTAGGAACGGATGCGGTCGCCCGGCCGGAAGGTCTCGCGCGGGATCATCTCGTCCCGGCGGACGATGCCCTCGCCGCGGCCCAGGTCGACGATGACGTTGCCGTACTCGACCCGCTTGACGATGCCGTTGAGGATCTCGCCGATGCGGTCCTTGTACTCGTCGAACTGGCGGGCGCGCTCGGCGTCGCGCACCTTCTGGACGATGACCTGCTTGGCCGATTGTGCGGCGACGCGGCCGAAATCGAACGGCGGCAGGGTGTCGGAGATCACGTCGCCGACGAGCGCGCCCGGGTTGTAGCGGCGGGCCTGGTCCAGGGTGATCTCGCGGGCGTCGTTCTCGACCTGATCGACCACCAGCAGGTGGCGCGACAGGCGCAGGGCCCCGGTCTTGTTGTCGATCTCGGCGTGAACGTCGGTCTCCGCGCCGTAGCGGGAGCGCGCCGCCTTGGCGATCGCCTCCTCCATCGCGTCGATCACGATGGAGCGGTCGATCACCTTCTCGCGGGCGACCGCGTCGGCGATCTGGAGGAGTTCGAGCCTGTTGGCGCTGACGACGGCCATCGGTGTCGGTCCTTCTCTTCCGTCAAGTCTTCGTGCCGGGCGCCCGAGGGCGGCCGAGCCCGAATCTCAATTCACTTCAATGCAGGTCGTCGCGGCTCTTGAGCCGGGACGCCTTGGACACGACCGGCTTCTTGGGGCCGGTACGCGGCGGTTTCTTCTCTTTCGGGGCCTTCGGGTCGGCCTTGGAAGCCTTGACCTTCGGACCCTGCGGCTTCGGCGCGGGGCGGGCCGGCGCGTCGTCCTCGGCCTCGTCGTCTTCGTCGAGCGCGTCCGCATCGTCGGCCGGCGGGCCGCCGCGGCGCAGGGACTCGCGGATCAGCTCGTCGGTGAGGACGAGATGCGCCTCGGCCAGATCCCGCAGCGGCAGGTCGACCCGACTCGGCAGCCCTTCCTTCACGTCGGGCAGGTCGATCGGGACGGTGAGCTTCTCGACGTCGGGCGCACCCAGGATCCCGCGAAACCGCTTGCGGCCATCGAGCGGCGGGCTCAGCTCGACCTTGGCCTCGTAGCCGGCCCAGCGGGCGAAGTCCGAGACCCGCACCAGCGGCCGGTCGATCCCCGGGGACGAGATCTCCAGGTTGTAGGCCGTGCCCACCGGATCATCCACGTCGAGCACCGGCGAGATCGCCCGACTCACCGCCTCGCAATCGTCGATCGAGAAGGTGCCGTCCGGCCGCTCCGCCATGATCTGGACGGTGCACCCATTGGTGTTGGTGACCTTCACCCGGACCAGCCGGAAGCCGAGGCCCTGCACCGGCCCCTCGATCACCTGCACCACGCGGGCGGCGACACCGGTCTCTCGGACCAGGCGCTTCTCGGACAGATCCGCTTCGATCTCGGACGACATGGATGGGGGCGTAAAACCTTCGCGGCGTCCCGGATGGCACGTCCCGGCGTGCGGCCTCGCCCATCGAACCCGATGCGGCGAAAAAAAAGAGCGGACCCGGTGGGGCCCACTCCCGAACCGCAGCCTCTCGACTGCCATCAGAACTGTTGAGCGATAGATAGCCGCGGTCGGTCGCGAGCGCAAGGTCGATCGGTTGTGGAACTCGATCGCGTTCGACATCCCTGACGGGCAGAGGGGTCAGACCGCCCAAGACCGTTGGGCACCGCAGGGGAACGCTCAAGGCGGAGGTGCATTGCCGACCGAACGTGAAAACGCCGGTGCGCCACTCCGAACGGACAGGATCGAGCGATGACGACCCGTACCCCCTCATCCGGACGTTTTCCCGATTGGATCGGGCGCGCCCTTGTCCTGGGCGCCCTGGCAGGCAGCCTCGGCTTGACCAGCCCGGCCCTGTCTCAGTCGGCCGCAAGCCGGATCGACCAGCCGACCCCGGGAACGCTACCGCCGGCCTCGGAGCGTGACGACGCAGCCCACGAGAGCGGCCGGGTCTCCCCGCCCAGCGCGATCCAGTCTTCGACCGACGTGATGCAATCGGACGGCACGGTGCAGGGCCAAGGGGCGCCCGCGCGCACGAACCCGATCCAGCATTTGCCCGAGACCATGCGGTAGCCCGGTCCTCGCCGGGTCGATCCGGGCGGCATCCGAGCATGAAGACGATCACCTCTGTCCCAGGCCGCTTCGTCAGCGCAGTCCGGCGGTCGTTCCGGCAGTTCCTCGCCCTGCCGCTCGCGACCGTCGTCGGCTTCGTGGGCCTGAACGCCCTGGTCTATCTGGCGGATCGGTCCTGGTCCGGGGGCGGTGCACCGGCCGGCTTCCGGTGGCTCGGGGATTTGCTGGGCGACAGCGCCGCTCTGGGCAGTCTCCTGACGACGGTGGCGTCCAGCATCATCACCGTCACCTCCATCACCTTCTCGCTCCTGTTGCTCGCCGTGCAGCAGGGGGCGGCCGCGCTGACGGCGCAGGTCACCGACCAGTTCATGGCCCGGCGCACGAACCAGTTCTATTTCGGGTATTTCGTCGGCCTTTCGGTGTTCGTCCTGATGACGCTCGTCACGAATACGGGCTTTCACCGGCCCGTCTTCGGGACCACGATCGCCCTGCTGCTGACGACCTCGGCCCTCTGCCTGATCATCGTGATGATCTACAACACGATCGATCAAATGCGGCCTGCGCAGATCATCCAGTTCATCCACGACAGGATTCTGGAAGCCCGCGATGAAGATCTCCGGTTGCTTGCGGCGACACGGAGGATGTCGCGGCAGGACTGGCCCGTGGCCGCGTCGATCCGCTCGCGGGAGAGTGGGTACGTCGTCCGCCTCGACCTCCCGCGCATCGAAGAGGCCGTGAGGCGGCATGCCCAAGACGACGTCGAGATCGCATTCGACATCACGGTCGGGACGTATCGTGCCGTCAACGATCCCCTGTTCCGGGTGCGAGGCAGGCCGGGCACGACGCTCGACGCGGGAGCACGCGAGAGCCTCGTCGGCGAGACGCTGGCCGCGCTCACCTACGATGACGGACGCGACCTCCAGCACGACGCCGCCTACGGCCTGCACCAGCTCTCGACCATCGCCTGGACCTCGGTCTCGACGTCGAAATCCAACCCCAGCCCCGGCCTCTCGGTCATCCAGGCCCTGCGGGACATCATCGCGCACTGGAGCGAGGATGAGAACCAGCCGCTGGAAGAGCCAACCTCCTGCATCGTCTACGCGGATGCCACGCCGACCATCGCGACCGACGCCCTCGAAGCCGTGATCGTGGTGGCCTCCGAATCGATCCAGTCTCAGACCCTCACGGAGGCGATCCAGACCCTGGCGATCCTGCTTCGTCACGTCGAGCAGCCGACAGCGGACAGGCTCGCCGATATCGCCAATCGCACCCTGTCGAGCCTCGGAGAGCACGTGCTTACCCGCCAGCTCGAAGCCGCGCTGGAGGACCTGGCAAAGGCCTTGAACGAGCGCGGCTTCGTTGCGGTCGCCCAGGCTGTCTCAGAGGCGTCGGCCAATCTGGCCGCCAGCCTGGGCAAGCTGAACTCACGCTCGACCCGTGTGCCGGGAACGACCTCTTAGGAACCTGCAAGAACGGCGTTCCCATCCTCGCCCTCATCCTGAGGTGGCGCAGCGAAGCGGAGCCCTCGAAGGAGGCCTCCAGCCGGCCGCGCGATCCCTGGAGGGCTCCTTCGAGGCTCGCTGCGCGCGCGCCTCAGGATGAGGGGGTTGGATGGGAGAGGCACGAATCATACTCCATCCGGGCGAGCGCCCTTCGGGTGCCGTGGCCTGCCTCGATCAAACGCCCCGCGGCACGCGCCCCTCCAGCGGATAGGCCGGATCGTTGTAGCCCGGCGTGGTCGGGTGCCCGGGCGCCACGAAGCCGTCCACTAGAGCCTCGTCCTCCGGGGTAAAGGCGTAGTCGAGGGCGCCGAGATATTCCTGCCACTGCGCCTCGGTGCGCGGCCCGGCGATGACGCCGGTGACGAGGCGGTTGTTGAGCACCCAGGCGGTGGCGAACTGCCCGGCCGTGATGCCGTGCGCCTCGGCATGCGCCTTCAGGGTGCGAGCGATGCGCAGGGATTCCGGGCGCCACTCGGTCTGCATCATCCGGGTGTCCTGGCGGCCGGCGCGGGATTCGGCCGGGGGCGGGGCATCCGGGTCGTACTTGCCGGTCAGCACGCCGCGGGCCAGCGGCGAGTACGGGACGACGCCGAGCCCGTAATGGGCGCAGACCGGCAGGTGCTCGGTCTCGGGCATGCGGTTGAAGGCGTTGTAATAGGGCTGGCTCACCACCGGCCGGTCGATGCCGGCCTCGTCGCAGAGCCGGCAGATCTCGGCGACCCGCCAGGACCGGTGGTTCGAGACGCCGAAATGCCGGATCTTGCCCGCCCGCACGAGGTCGGCCATCGCCCGCACGGTCTCGGCCAGCGGCGTGTCGTGGTCCTCCTTGTGGAGGTAGTAGATGTCGATGAACTCGGTGCCGAGGCGGCGCAGGCTGTCCTCGGCGGCCTTCAGCACGTGGACGCGCGAGAGGCCGCGGTCGTTGACGCCCTGGCCGGTCGGGTTGGCGACCTTGGTGGCGAGGATCCAGGCGGCGCGGTCGCCCTTGATCGCCCGGCCGGTGATCTCTTCCGAGCGGCCCTCGGTGTAGACGTTGGCCGTGTCGATGAAATTGACGCCCGCCTCCCGGGCGCTCCCGACGATGCGGCCGGCGGTGGCCTCGTCGGTGGGCCCGCCGAACATCATCGTGCCGAGGCAGATCGGCGAGACCTTGAGGCCGGAGCGGCCGAGATTGCGGTACTGCATGGGATCCATCCGGTGTCCGTCCGCCCGCAATCTCGGCGCTTGCGCGGCGAGGTCAACCGTGCCGGCGTAACACCGGGGACATCCGCGGCGAACCGACCCGCGCGGGGAGCGATCCACACAAGCGCCGGTTTCGCACTCCTACTACCCTGGCCCGAGGGCCACGCCGCTTCCGATGTCAGAAGGCCGAGTCCGAAAACAATGATCGACCGTCTGGCCGTTCCCCTCGGCATCCCGCTCCCTTGGCTCGACCGGGCCGGGCGCCTCTCGTGGCTGAAGCTCGCGGTGTTCCTGGCCTGCATCGCGCCGGCACTGTACCTGGCGGGGGCCTACCGACTCGACGCGCTGGGAGCCAAGCCGATCACGGCGCTGATCCACGCCACCGGCGAATGGGCGGTGCGCTTCCTGCTGTTCTCGCTGGCGATCTCGCCGCTGCGCCGCATCGCCGACTGGGGGAAGGTGCTGGTGGTCCGGCGCATGCTCGGCATCACCGTGATGGCCTACGCGGTGGCGCATCTCACCCTCTACGCGGTCGACCAGAACCTGGTCCTGACCAAGGTCGTCACCGAGATCGCCCTGCGGCTCTACCTGACGATCGGGTTCGTGGCGCTGATCGGGCTGATCGCCCTGGGGCTGACCTCCACGGATGCGGCGATCCGCAACCTGGGGCCGAACTGGCACCGGCTGCACCGGCTCGTCTACACGATCGCCGTGCTGGCGCTGGTCCACTATTTTCTGCAATCGAAGATCGACGTCAGCGATCCGGTCTTCTCCGCCGGGCTGTTCCTGCTGCTGATGGGCTGGCGGGCGATGCGGCGGTTCAAGCTGCCGGAGCGGCCGTGGTCGCTGCTGCTGCTGGCGATCCTCGGCGGCCTCGCCACGGCCGGGCTCGAGGCGGCCTGGTACGGGCTCGCCAGCGGCGTCCCGGCCAGCCTCGTGCTGGCGGCCAATCTCGACTTTTCCGGCCCGATCCGCCCGGCCTGGTGGGTCCTGGCGACCGGGTTGCTGATGCCCGCTATCGCGCTGCTGCGGGGCGCCCGCCCCTCCAGCAAGACCGCCAAGCCGGGATCCGGCCGGGACCGCGTGGCCGCGCCGCGTGGGACGCCCTCCCGAGCAGCAGCCTCGCAACCCTTGTCGCCGTCCGCCTGATGCCGCAGAACCCGCGGCCGGCGGCCTCGGGCCGCAGCGGAGTGACATGGGCGATGCGCGGCAGGCTTCTCCTCATCGCGGGCATGCTCGCACCGAGTCTGGCGCTGGCGGCGCCCAAGACGGCACCGGACAAGACGGCGCCGGACAAGGGTGCGACGCCGCCGGCCGCCGCCCCGGTGGCCACGGCCTGCAAGCCGGCCGAGCCGCCGCCGGCCTCGGCCCGGCCGGTCAAGCCCGCTCTGCCCGAGAAGCCGGCCTGCCTCGACGCCAAGGGCGGCTGCCCCGGCTGGGAGGCCTACAGCTTCAACGACGCGGTCAAGGCCTACAACCTGCAAGCGCAGGCGTTCCGGCCGATCGCCGAGGCCTACGTGCAGAAGCTCAACGCCTACGTAAAGGCGAGCGGGGAATACGCGCAGTGCGAGATCAACGCGCTGCAGAACTGAGCCGGCTGAACGGCGGCCAACGGGGGACGCGGCAGAGGTTCAGCCGACGCGGCGCACGCTCCAGCCTCGATGGCCGCGATCCCCGCCGCCGCTTCCTGCCGAGGCCGACCAGTGTCCCTCCGTGATGTCATCGGGCGCGCCGGGTTCTGCGCCCTGCTGTTCGCCGCCGGCCCGGCGCTGGCCGCCGATTTCGACGGTCCGCCGCCGCCGCACGGCTATGGCGGTCCCAGCGATGGCTACGAGCGGCGTCCGCCGCCTCCCCCGCCCGAGCCGGAATTCCACCGCCCGCGCTTCACCGCGGCACCCCCCGAGGCGTGTCGGGAATTCGTCCGGCACCGGTTCGATCCGGATGGGGCGCCGGTTTTACGCCGGGTGCGGATCTGTGACGAGCCCGCCTTCGAGCGCGGTCCGCCCCCGCCACCGGAGGATGACCGGCCCCGCCGCTGGGGCGGACCCCGCTGGTAGGACGACCCGGATCAGATCCGGGCCGGGGCCTTCTTGAGGGCGGCCGCGAAGGCCTTGAGCTGGCGGTTCAGATCCGCCAGCTCGTTCAGCGCGATGGTCTTGTGGCCGTCGCGGACCGCGCGCTCGATATCCTCGACCTGGAGGCTGACGACGCGGCGGATGGCGGTGGCGACTTGTTCTCGGGTCATCGATGCGAGCGTCTCGTTCGAGCGTCCTGGCGGGCCTCAACGGACGGCCGAAACACGGCCGCCGACACCGCCCGGTGATAGGCCGGTAGGCTTAACCGTTGGTGTCCGCGGTCTCCGCCATCCCCGGAAACCGAGCCCTCCAGTCCCTAGCGGCGCCCCTGGATCTCGCCCCGGCGCATCGGCATCGCGTCGATCGTGGCGAACAGCGTTTGGGGCGGGATCGGCGCCGCGGCGGTGAGCTTGGCGCCGCCATCCTTGCCGACCAGAACCGCCCGGAATTCGTCTGCCGGCAGAGACAGTTGGGCGCGCAGGGCCTGGGCCTCGGCGCCGGTCCCGACCGCCTCCAGCACCACGAGGTCGCGCTCGGCCGCGCCGCCCCGCATGGGCCCGAGCGCGGCGCGCTGCGCCCGCAGGTCTGCGTCCGCCGCATCGGGGGCCGACAGCACCAGCACCCGGGAGCGCCAGCGATAGGCGTCGAGCGGGCCGGCCATCGCGGCTCCTGTGGTCAGGGCGGCCAAGCCTAAGCCGATCAGGGTGGTGCGCATGTCGCCTCCGTCTGAAGCCGATGCCGGTCAACGCGCGGGGCGCCCCATTGGCCGCCGGGGTGCGACGCCCCAGATCGGGGGGCGCAGGCTGAGCACTTGGGGAGTCGTCCATGAACGCCGTGAACCGCCGCATCGTCCTGGCCGCGCGCCCACACGGGGAGCCGAAGCCCGAAAACTTCCGCCTGGAGGAGGTACCGGTGCCGGAGATCGGGCCCGGCCAGATCCTGCTGCGCACCCGCTGGTTGTCCCTCGACCCGTATATGCGCGGCCGGATGAGCGACGCGAAATCCTACGCGACCCCGGTCCAGATCGGCGAACCGATCACCGCCGAGGTGGTCGGCGAGGTCGTCGCGTCGAAGAATCCCGATATCCCAGTGGGCGACCTTCGAACGGCCTTCGCGGGCTGGCAGGAATACTTTGCCACCGACGGAAAGGGCACCCGCCGGGTCGATCCGGACGCGGCCCCGCCCTCGACGGCGGTCGGCGTGCTCGGGATGCCGGGCATGACCGCCTATACCGGGCTGCTCAATATCGGCCGGCCGAAACCCGGGGAGACCGTGGTGGTGGCCGCCGCCGCCGGGCCGGTGGGCTCGCTGGTCGGGCAGATCGCCAGGCTGAAGGGCGCCCGGGCGGTGGGGATCGCGGGCGGGCCGGACAAGTGCCGCTATCTCACGGAGGAGCTCGGCTTCGACGCGGCGGTCGACCATCGCGGGGCCGACCTGCCGGGGGCGCTGGCTGAGGCCTGCCCCAAGGGCATCGACGTGTATTTCGAGAATGTCGGCGGCGCGGTTTTTTCCGCCGTACTGCCGCTCTTGAACCCGTTCGCCCGGATCCCGGTCTGCGGCCTGGTCTCGGCCTACAACGCCACCGAGGCGCCCCCCGGGCCGGACCGGCTGCCCGGCCTGATGCGCTCCGTCCTGACCAATCGCCTGCACATCCAGGGCTTCATCGTCTGGGATTTCGCCGACCAGGCCGAGACCTTCCGGCGCGAGGTCGGGGCCTGGATCCGGGAGGGCAAGGTCCGCTACCGGGAGGACGTGGTCGAGGGCCTGGAGAACGCGCCCGACGCGTTCATCGGCCTGCTGAAAGGTCGGAATTTCGGCAAGCTGATTGTGCATATCCCGTAGGCCGATCTTGCCGATCAGATAGAACAGAGATAGAACACACATGTTTGGCGAATTGCGGATAGCGGGCACAAACCCTCACCGCAGGTTGCCGCCCCGACGGCCCGGGCGCATGAGTCCCCGGCCGCCGGGCCCAAGGCCCAGTGAGATCCGTACGGTAAGGAGAGAGCGATGGCGGGCAGCGTCAACAAGGTGATTCTGGTGGGCAATCTCGGGCGCGACCCGGAGATGCGCCGCCTCGGCTCGGGCGACCCGGTCTGCAACCTGCGGCTGGCGACCTCCGAGTCCTGGAAGGACAAGGCCTCCGGCGAGCGCAAGGAGAAGACCGAGTGGCACTCGGTCGTGATCTACAACGACAACCTCGCCCGGGTGGCCGAGCAGTACCTGCGCAAGGGCTCGAAGGTCTATATCGAGGGCCAGCTCCAGACCCGGAAGTGGACCGACAATTCCGGCGTCGAGAAGTACACCACCGAGGTGGTGCTCCAGCGCTTCCGCGGCGAGATGACGATCCTCGACGGCCGCGGCGGCGGCGGCGGCGACTTCGCCGGCGAGGACGAGGGCGGCGGCCAGATCAGCCGCGGCGGCGAGTCCGGCGGTGGCCGGGGCGGCGACCGCGGCGGTGATTTCGGCGGCGGCCGCGCCCAGGGCGGTGGTGGTGGCGGTCGTCCGGCCCCGGCTTCGTCCGGCGGCGGCGGCGCTCGCGGCGGCTACGACCTGGACGACGATATCCCGTTCTAGGGGTTTTGGGACGCTTCAGACCCGCCGCCTCGTGTGGCGGGTTTTTATTTGGATTTCAAGATTAGAACCCGCGGCGAACCGATCCCATGGGCTGATCCTCACTTTGCTCGGGCGCAAAAGCCACAAGCATTCAGCAGCCAAGGAGGACTGGTGTCGTGCTGCGCAAGCTCGGCTCCATTTTAGCGTTGGTTTTCGGAGTTGCGACCTGTTTCGTGATTTACAGCCTAATTGCGGGCGAGCTTGCCACTCTGCCGCCCGATAATGCCAAGCTGATCCTTGATACCGAGCGGCATACTTATGCGAGTATCCCGTGCGCCGTCCGTGGACAGACTGATCGCGAGCTTATTGTTGATCGCGCCGCCTTAGCGAACCCGGACAGCTTTTTGGAGCTTCCATCCTTCGCGAACGAAGGCACGATGGGTCAAATTCGGGAAGAGAAGCGCAGCGGCGTTCTCTGGAAACGCGATACGACGTGTGAAGCGAATGGAGGCTTCGACGTTCGATGGCGGCTCTACCAAACCGAGCCGAAGCCTCGCTGGACACTAGACGGTGATTGGCGCTGGTAAGGCGCCAACGTTGAGGGGGGTGTAGGTCGCGGGTGATTACGAAGCGGTGCTGGCCGCTCGCCATACAACGTAGTCGGGCGAAGTAGCTTTCATCCTGATTGGTGTTGGCACCGTCAGCCGAGTCAGCCTCGCTGCGATTGATGCAGCCCCTGGCGTCATTGCGAGCGCAGCGAAGCAACCCAGGGAAACGCCACATCCGGAGATCGCGCGCCGCACTGGGTTGCTTCGCTGCGCTCGCAATGACGGTGACGATCGACGGGGCTCGATCTGCGCCGCTCACGGCATCGGCGTGCCGCCCGTGGCCGGTACCGCGCCCCCGCCCTCACGGCAGATGCCGCGACAGCGCCACGCCGATCCGCTCGATGGGGATGCGCGGCTTGCTGGCGGCGACGAAGACCACGAGGTCCTTGCCCGGGTTGATGACCGGCACGCTGTTGAAGCCGTCGGTCCCGCCGACCTTCAGCCCGGCAGCTCGGGCATGCCGGAGGTGAAGGCGGCGAGCTGCAGCGGCGTGATCTGTGCCGTGCAGGCGCGCAGGCGCCGGTTCGGCAGATAGGCCTGGATCGGGGCGTCCGTAACCGACCAGTCGGTCTTTTCGAATATTGATATTTTTCGGTTGACCTCAGCAACCGATATGGATCTATTGCCTTCGACACTGTATATCCGCCCGGTTGGGCATTTCTCTCCGACGGTCAAAAGATCCGGCATGCCCAAAGATTGATCAGCAGCTCCGCCTTGCGATCAAGAGACTGAAAAAAAGGGGAAATAAACCGGCTCTGGCACAAGTCTTTGATCTCAGAAACAAATCTGCGGCATGGGTTGCTTGCATCAGACGGGTGCGGCCGGCCTTTGACCATGATCGGAGCGTGCCGGCGTGGATAGTTTCATCGGATCCGGGAGCCGGAAGATGTCAGATCTCTATGCGATCGTCGATTGCATCACCGAGGCCGAACACCACATCCGACAGGCGGAAGCGCTTCTGAAAGAGCTCGAAGAGGCCCAGTGCAGCGAGGCCCGGCGCTTGCGGGCCTGCATGTATATCGCCGCGATGAAGCGGCTGAAGCGCATCATCGAGACCCATCACACCGCGGAGGCGGTCGAATACGCCGCGCAGCCGGCGGCCAACCTGCCCGGCCCGCCGCGGTTCCGCTGGTGGCCCGTTCCGAAACGGGCGATCGAGACCGGGTTCTTCCGGCGCCGGACCGGTTGAGACTCCGGGGATCCGGCCGGCCGGATCGGGATGGACCGTCAGGGGCGCGACCATGCCCAAGCGATTGCTGTTTTTCTGCCTTCCGATCCTGGCCCTGATCGTTTTCCTGCCGACGCGGCCCGTCATCGGCCGGGACGAGCGCGTCCCGGTCCATCAGGCGGTCGAGATCGAGACCCTGGTCAACGAGGCCGCCGAGACGATCGAGAGCAAGGGCCGGACGGCGTTTCCGGAGTTCCGGCGCAAGAACAGCCCCTGGCGCTACGGCGACGTCTACCTGTTCGTCGTCGACATGCAGGGGATCGTGCTGTTCAACGCCGCTCATCCGAACCGCGAGGGCCGGGACCTGCTCCAGGAGCACGATGCGGCCGGCAAGCAGTTCCACAAGGACTTCATCGGCGTGGTGCGGGAATCCGGCTCCGGCTGGGTCGATTACATGTTCCCGCGGCCCCGGCGCAGCACGCCGGAGGTGAAGTGGAGCTACGTCTGCGGGACCAGTGTCGACGGTACCCCCGCGCTGGTGGGCGCGGGGGTCTACGTGGAGTGAGGCGGGCGCCTCACAGCATCGGCATGCCGCCGGTGACCGGCACCAGGGCGCCCGACATGAAGCTGCCCTCGCGCGAGGCGAGGAGCACGTAGGCCGGGGCCAGCTCGGCCGGCTGGCCGGCGCGGCCCAGCGGGGTCTGGGCGCCGAGCTCTTCCAGCTCCTCGGGGCTCTTCACGATCGGCTGGATCGGGGTCCAGACCGGGCCGGGCGCGACGCAATTCACCCGGATGCCCTTGGGGGCGAGCAGGTTCGACAGCCCGATGGTGAGGCTGGCGATGGCGCCCTTGGTGGCGGCGTAGATCAGCATGTTCGGGCCCGCGACCTTGGCCTGGACGCTGGTCGAGTTCACGATCGCGCCGCCCGGCTTCATATGCGGCACGGCGGCCTGGGCGAGGTAGTACATCGCGAAGACGTTGGCCCGGAACGAGCCCTCGATATCGGTGGCCGTCAGGTCCTCGAGGCCCTCGTTCACCACCTGGGCGGCGGCGTTGTTGACCAGAATATCGAGCCGCCCGAACGCGGCCATGGTGCGGTCCACGAGCGTCCGGCACTGGGCCTCGTCGCGGATATCGCCGGGCAGGAGCAGGCAGCGGCGGCCGGCTTTTTCCACCCAGGCCTTGGTGTCCTCGGCATCCTCCTGCTCGACCTCGAGATAGGAGATCGCCACGTCGGCGCCCTCCCGGGCATAGGCGATCGCCACCGCCCGGCCGATGCCGGAATCGCCGCCGGTGATCAGCGCCGCCTGGCCGGTGAGCAGGCCCTTGCCGACGTAGCTGTCTTCGCCGTGGTCGGGCCGCGGCGTCATCCTGGAGGTGAGGCCCGGCCGCTCCTGCTGCTGGTCGCCGGGAAACGGCGGCCGGGGACCGGCCTCGCGGGGATCGTCGGTCATCGGGGGCTAGTTCCTGGGGGGCCGGGCCGAAGGCGTTGGGGCCGCGTGCCGGGCCCGGCCGTCACAATCACGCCGCCGATGCTGAAGCGTGCCTCAGAAGGCGCGGTCGCGAGCGGCGTGCGGGCCGCCGTAGCGGCGGCGCAGGAAGGAGACGACCTTGGGAAGCAGAAGGGCGATCAGGATCTTGCGCATCGGGCCGGCTCGCATCGCGGGTTCGTGAACCGCCAATGCTCAGACGTGATGGCGGTTCCGTGCGGCCGAATCACAGCTCCAGGGTCAGGGTCACGGGGGCGTGGTCGGAGGGCCGCTCCCAGGCGCGGGCGTCGCGCAGGACCTCCACCGAGCGGACCGTGCCGGCGAGATCCGGCGACACCCAGGCATGGTCGAGGCGCCGGCCCTTGTTGGCCGCCGACCAGTCCGGCGAGCGGTAGCTCCACCAGGTGTAGATCTTCTCCGGCTCCGGGGTGAGGTGGCGGGCCGTGTCGATCCAGCCGGCCTCCCCGCGCAGCAGCTCCAGGGCCTCGGTCTCGACGGGGGTGTGGCTCACCACGTCGAGGAGCTGCTTGTGCGACCAGACATCGTGCTCCAGCGGCGCGACGTTGAGATCCCCCACCAGGATCGCCGGGCCGGCGACGCGCTTGCCGCCCCAGGCGCGCAGCTCACTCAGGAAATCGAGCTTGTGGGCGAATTTCGGGTTGAGCTCCCGGTCGGGCACGTCGCCGCCGGCCGGGACGTAGAAATCGTGTAGCACGATCCCCGAGGCCGCCCCCGCCTCCGGCCCGAGCACCGCGGAGATGTGCCGGGCGTCCTGCTTCTCGCAAAACCCCATCACGCCGCGGGTGTGCAGGGGGAAGCGCGACAGGATCGCGACGCCGTTATAGCCCTTCTGGCCGGCGAACATGACGTGCTCGTAGCCCGAGCCGCGCAGGGCTTTCAGCGGGAAGGCGTCGTCCGGGCACTTGGTCTCTTGGAGGCAGAGCACGTCCGGCTTGTGCTCGGCCAGGACGCGCAGGACCAGGTCGATGCGCAGCCGCACCGAGTTGATGTTCCAGGTGGTGACGGACAGGCGCACGGGCGGGGTCTCGGGTTGGGGACGTCAGGGGCAGCAGAAAAATTGCTTTACGAAAGTTCTGGCTGAGAAATTTCGCGTTTCTCAGGTTTGCGCTCGATCAGGAACCTTACGGTCGCAAAATAAACCTCCCTGTCATTCCGGGGCGCCGTAGGCGAGCCCGGAATCCAGAGCCGCCGACGGCGCAAAACCTTGCTCCACCTACGGTTCTGGATCCCGGGCTCCGCTGCGCGGCCCCGGGATGACACGGTGGATGTTTCAACGATTGAGCGAACCTCGACCCCTTGGGCGAATGGGTTCCTGGTGAGCTGTTGCTCAACGGAGCATTCCGCATCGACCAAAAAATCAGTTGGGCTGCTGGGATTGCTGGATCTGCTGCTGCATCGCCTTGTCCTCGGCACGCCCGTAATTGATGAAGAACAGGCTGCCGTCGACGGTCTTGGGCCTTTGCAGGTTCGAGAGCTGCACCGTGGTGATGTAGCCCTGCGGGTCGGTGATCCGCCACTGCGACAGGGTCTTCATCTCGGCATCGAAGAACAGCTGGATCTTCGAGGTGCCGCCGAGCGTCGCCCGGTCCTCCAGGCTGATGCGCACGCCGCCCGGATCGTTGGTAACGTCGGTGACCGAGAGGTCGCGGGCGAGGTCGATCTTTTCGCGGAGCAGGAATTTCAGCGGCGTCTGGGCGATGAAGTAGAGGTCCTGGGTGGCGAGCTTGCGGTCGCGCACCGCCACGGAGGTGCCGTCGGCCACGACCTCCAGCGGCGAGGGCTGGTCGTAATCGAAGCGCAGGCGGCCGGGCTTGGCCAGCGTCAGCTTGCCGCCGATCCGGCGCCCGTCCGCGCCGATCTGCATGAAGCTGCCCGTCAGGGTGTTCATGGCGTTGAAATAGGCGTTGGCCTGGGCCAGCACCGTGGCGGCGTCCGCCGGCTCGGACGGGGCCAGCGCCGAGGGCGCGCCGACAGCCGCGACCTTCGGCTCGGTGGCCTTGTGATCGGCTTTTTCGGAATTCTTGGCACTGGGCTTGAGGCTGCCGGTCTTGGGGGCATCCTTGGCCGCGTCTTTCACGACAGGCTTGGCCGCCGGCTTCTTCGCTGCCGGCGCAGGCGCAGCCGGGGCGGCCTCCGGCTCCGGGGCTGGCTCTTCCTTGCGGCCGAACAGGCTGTCGATGAACGCGCCGACCTGCGCCTGCGCCGGGGCGGCGGGGGCGAGCCACAGCCCGGCGGCGATCAGGGAGCCGGCTGTGCGGGTGCGGCGGCCGATCATCGGCAGAACCTCCTGGGCGCCCGGGCGGGCGATCCGGCAGAAACGGGAATGGACGGGGCTTAGACCCCCGCCCTGTGGCGAAGATGCGACGCGACGAGCCGCGACCCATTGGATCGCGGCCCGGCGGACTCACTCGTCGTCGTACATCCCGCTCGAGGCGTGCGGCGCCCCGGCGACGAGGATGTCGCGCTTGCCGGCATGGTTGGCCGGGCCGACGATACCCTCGATCTCCATCCGCTCCATGATCGAGGCGGCGCGGTTGTAGCCGATCTGCAGCCGGCGCTGGATGTAGCTGGTGGACGCCTTCTGGTCGCGCAGCACCACCTCGATCGCCTGCTTGTACAGGTCGTCCGACTCGCCGCCGGTTGCCGCCGCGAAGGCGCCGATGTCGAAGACCGGGGCCTCCTCGTCGGGCTCCTCGGAACGCTCGACTTTTTCCGCCTTGGCGCCGCGACCGGACTTGCCCTCCTTGGCCGGCTCCTCGGGGGTGTCGTCGGTGGTGACGGCGTCGAGGTAGCTCGGCCGGCCCTGGCGCTTGAGATGGGCGACGACGCTCTCGACCTCGCTGTCCGAGCAGAACGGTCCGTGCACGCGCGTCGTCCGGCCGCCGCCCGCCATGAACAGCATGTCGCCCTGGCCCAGAAGCTGCTCCGCGCCCATCTCACCCAGGATCGTGCGGCTGTCGATCTTGCTGGTCACCTGGAAGGAGATGCGGGTCGGGAAGTTCGCCTTGATCGTGCCGGTGATCACGTCCACGGACGGACGCTGGGTTGCCATGATCAGGTGGATGCCGGCCGCCCGCGCCATCTGGGCAAGCCGCTGGATCGCGCCCTCGATGTCCTTGCCGGCCACCATCATCAGGTCGGCCATCTCGTCGACCACGATCACGATGTAGGGCAGGGCCGAGAGGTCCATCGCCTCCTGCTCGAACACCGCCTCGCCGGTCTCGCGGTTGAACCCGGTCTGGACCGTGCGGGTGATGACCTCGCCGCGCTCGCGGGCCTCCTTCATCCGGCCGTTGTAGCCGTCGATGTTGCGGACCGCGATCTTGGCCATCTTCTTGTAGCGCTCCTCCATCTCGCGCACCGCCCATTTGAGGGCGATCACCGCCTTCTTCGGATCGGTCACGACGGGGGAGAGCAGGTGCGGGATGCCGTCATAGACCGACAGTTCCAGCATCTTGGGATCGACCATGATCAGCCGGCACTCCTCCGGCTTCAGCCGGTAGAGCAGGCTGAGGATCATGGTGTTGATGGCGACCGACTTGCCCGAGCCGGTGGTGCCGGCGACGAGCAGGTGCGGCATCCGGGCGAGGTCGGCGATGATCGGCTCGCCACCGATATTCTTGCCGAGGCACAGAGCGAGCTTGTGCTTGCTCTCATAAAAATCCGGGGCCGAGAGCAGCTCGCGGAGATAGACCGTCTCGCGGGTGTCGTTCGGCAACTCGATGCCGATGACGTTGCGGCCGGGGACGACGGCGACGCGGGCCGAGACCGCCGACATCGACCGGGCGATGTCGTCCGACAGGCCGATCACGCGGCTGGACTTGGTGCCGGGGGCCGGCTCCAGCTCGTAGAGGGTCACGACCGGGCCGGGGCGCACGGCCAGGATGTCGCCGCGCACGCCGAAATCCTGCACCGTCTGCTGGAGGTTGAGGGCGTTCTGCTCCAGCACGTCGGCGTCGACTTCCTCGGTGCCGTTCTCGTCCGGCAGGGCGAGCAGGCCGAGGGAGGGCAGCTCGTAATCGGCGTTCTCGACGCTGGCGATCTCCAGGTGCCGGCCGGCCGGGATCAGGTGCGCCCGGGGCGCGACCATCGGCAGGGCGGGGGCGGCGGGCGCCTCGACCGGCTGGGCGACGGGCGCCTCGACCGGCTCCGGCGTGGCCTCGGCGTAGACGGGCTCGGCCTGGACCGGCTCGGGCTCCACCGGGGCGGGCTCGGGCTGCGGCGCCATCTTGCCGCGCAGCAGGACCGTGCGCGGGGTCATCGGGATCACCACCCGGTCGGCCTCCGACGAGACCCGGACCGGGTCGACACCCATCGGGGCGGCCGCTTCCGACAGAAACTCCGGCGCGGACTCGGGCGCGGCCGGCAGAACCGGCGCGGGCACGCTCGGCTGGCCGGCGGCGCGGATCGCCGCCCGGGCCGCCATGGCGCAGAGTGCGGGAGCGCGGCGGGGCGCTTCGGCTGCGGGCGCCGACGGCTCGGTCGCATCGCTGCCGGGGCCGAAGACGAGCGCCAGGGCAGGCTTGGCCGGCAGGAACGCGTCGCGGATCGCGGCGGTCTCGTCGGCGTGAAGGTCATCGTCCCGGCCGTTATCCTGCCCATCGGCGGGACGCGGCGGCTGGTCGAACCGCACGAGCCGGTCGAGGACGTAGACCGGGCGCGGCGGCTGCGGAGCCTCCTGGGGCATGGCGACCACAGGCTCGCCCGCCAGCATATTGGTGACGGCTCCCGCCGGCATGGCACCGGCGATCACCGGAGCGGCGGCGAGCGCCGCCTCGAGGCCGGCGGCTACGGGCTGGGACGCCAGCGCGGCCCAGGCCTCCACGGACGACCAGTCGCCGGCATTCCAGTCGCTGCCATCGAACCAGGGCTGGACCTCGGACCAATCCGGCAGGTCGGACCAGTCGCGGGCGGGCGCCTCGGCCGGAACCTCGGCCGAAGCATAGGCAACGACCGGCTCCGACACCGCGACCGGGGCGATCGCCGCCGTGGAGGCGGACAGCTCGACGCTCGGCCGCACCGGGCGGCGATCCGGGGTGCGGAAGTAGCGGACGCCGGGGGGCGCCACGAAGGGCTGGCGCCACAGCGGCACCACCTCGCCGTCCTCCGCGATCTCGGTCTGCACGGCGTCGGGCATGGCCACGGGGGCCTCGACCCGCGCCTGTGCGACCTGCTGCTCGCGCTCGGCGCGCTCCCGAGCTTCCTGTTCGCGGGCGGCCCGCTCGGTCTCGACGGCGAGGGCCGCCGCCTGCGCCTCGGCGCGGGCCCGCTCCAGGGCGACGCGCTCGGCCTCCAGGGCGCGCTGGCGGCGCTCCTGCAGGACCGAATCCGGGGTGCGGGTCCAGCGCGCCGCCGGGGCGGCGGCCGCCTGCACCGAGGAAGCGGGCATCGAATCCTCGGGAGCGATCGAGGCCGGCCGGCGCGGCTGGCGCACCAGCACGCCCGGCGTCGAAGCGCTGCGGTCGATCCGGCTCTCGAAGCGCGGCTCGTCCGAGGCGTCGAGGCTTGCCCGGTCGTCGAACACATGGGCCGGCCAGACATGCTCGGGGGGCGCCGAGGCGCTGGCCCGCGGGCCGCGCTCAAAGCCGTCCCGGCCGACCATGGCGGCCGGCGCGGTGAGCCAACTCGGCTCCGTGCGGCGGCCGGGGATCGCGTAGCCCGGACGGGCGGGCAGCCCGGCCGGTGCGCCGGACAGACGTCGGGTCAGGCTCGCCCGCAAGGCCATCAGCCGATGCGCCAAGGCGCCGAGCGACAGGCCCGAACGGTCGCCGCCGCGGACGGGGCGGGCAGGGTCACGATGAGAGTACGGAGGCCGTCCCGATGCGCGCATGGGTTCTCGAACGATACTCGAAACAGGGATCCGCCGGTGGCCGGCGGGCTGCCCCGAGTTAGGCCGTTTGTCGTTAACGGAGGCTTTTCAGGGCCCCTCGGACCGGAAACCAGGATGGGATTTTTGGCCTGTTCGGCGGGGTGCTAGCCGCGCCTTTAGGGAAGGTGTTTGCCAGAGGGCGCGTAGCTTGACGGAATGCTCGATGGTCGGTCCTACGCCGTCATTGCGAGCGCAGCGAAGCAACCTAGGGACACGCCACATCTGGGGATCGTCCGCTGCACTGGGTTGCTTCGCTGCGCTCGCAATCACGGCAGGGGCAGCCGCGAACGCTTCGACTCTCGCAAATCCTCCAACCCGAGGTGGAGGATCGAAGGCCTGCGTCTCAGCGTGCGGCGCGCGCTCGGATGAGGCTTCGGCGGCATGCCCCCGACAGGGGTCTTGTCCCTCCCCGGAAGATGTGGATAATTTCGCCCGTGGACGGCATCCCTTGGAAGGGCCTTCAACCGCCTATTCCCTTGGTACTCGATACCGTCAGGAGCCGTCCACACTCCACCGCCTCGACCAACGCGCGTCGCCGGAGCGTGGCCGCGCACCATATGATACCGGCAGCCACCCCTCACCCGGACAGGCGCCCGTGACCCAGCCGATTTCCGAGCCCTCTGCCGATCTTCCGGCGCGCTTCCGGTCCCTGTACCGGCACGGCTTCGCCCGGGTGGCGGCCTGCACCGGGCGCAGCCACCCCGGGGATCCCGACCGCAACGCCGATTCGGTGCTCGACCTCGCCCGGATCTGCCACGAATCGGGGGCGGCGCTCGCGGTCTTCACCGAGCTCGGGCTCTCGGCCTACGCGATCGAGGATCTGCTGCTCCAGCAGACCCTGCTCGACGCGGTCGAGGCCGCCACCGCCCGGGTGGTCGCCGAATCGGCCGCCTTACGCCCCCTGCTGCTGGTCGGCGCGCCCCTGCGCTGGCGCCACCGGATCTACAATTGCGCGCTGGCCATCCAGGGCGGCCGGCTGCTCGGGGTCGTCCCAAAAGTCTTCCTGCCGAACTACCGGGAATTCTACGAGAAGCGCCACTTCGCCTCCGGGGCCGGGATCGTGGGCGAGACCATCCGGGTCGCAGGCCACGACGCGCCGTTCGGCATCGACCTGCTGTTTCCCGCCGAGGACCTGCCCGGCCTCGTGGTCGGGGTCGAGATCTGCGAGGACCTGTGGGTGCCGGAATCCCCCGGCATGCGGGCCGCGCTCGCCGGCGCCACGGTGCTCGCCAACCTCTCGGGCAGCCCGATCACGGTCGGCCGGGCCGAGTCACGGGCGCTGCTGTCCCGGGCGGCCTCGATGCGGGGCGCCTGCGCCTATGTCTACGCCGCCGCCGGCCAGGGCGAATCGACCACCGATCTGTCCTGGGACGGCCAGACCAGCATCGACGAGCTGGGCGTGCGGCTGGCCGAGGGCCAGCGCTTCCCCACCGGCCCGGTGGCGACGCTCGCCGATATCGACCTCGACCTGATCGCCCAGGACCGGCTCCAGGCCGGCAGCTTCGACGACAACGTGCCGGGCGCCCCCCTCCCCTATCGGCGGATCGGCTTCCGGCTCGATCCGCCCGCCGGCGATCTCGGGCTGATCCGGCGGATCGAGCGCTTCCCGTTCGTGCCCGCCGACCCGTCCCGCCTCGCCCAGGATTGCTACGAGGCCTACAACATCCAGGTGGCCGGGCTCGCCCAGCGGCTGGAGGCCACCGGCACCCGCAAGGCGGTGATCGGCGTCTCCGGCGGCCTCGATTCGACCCACGCGCTGATCGTGATCGCCAAGGCGTTCGACCGCCTGGGCTACCCGCGCTCGGACATCCTGGCCTACACGCTGCTGGGCTTCGCCACCTCGGACGCCACCAAGGCCAACGCCCACGCGTTGATGCAGGCGCTCGGCTGCACGGCCGCCGAGATCGACATCCGCCCGGCGGCCCGGCAGATGCTCGCCGATATGGGCCACCCCTTCGCGCGGGGCGAGGCGGTCTACGACGTGACCTTCGAGAACGTGCAGGCGGGCCTGCGCACAGATTACCTGTTCCGCCTGGCCAACCAGGCGGGCGGCCTGGTGATCGGCACCGGAGACCTCTCGGAGCTGGCGCTCGGCTGGTGCACCTACGGCGTCGGCGACCAGATGAGCCACTACGCGGTCAATACCGGCGTGCCCAAGACCCTGATCCAGCACCTGATCCGCTGGGTGATCAGCCAGCGCGAGGTCGGCGCGGATGCCAACCACATCCTCCAGGCGATCCTCGACACCGAAATCTCCCCCGAGCTGGTGCCGGTGGACCCGGACGACAGCCCGCAGAGCACGGAAGCCGTGATCGGCCCCTATGCGCTGCAGGACTTCAACCTCTTCTACACGTTGCGCTACGGGTTCCGGCCCTCGAAGATCGCGTTCCTGGCGCTGCACGCCTGGGGTGACATCGAGCGCGGCCACTGGGCGCCGGACTTCCCCGAGGCCAAGCGCGTCGCCTACGACCTCCCCGAGATCCGGCGCTGGCTCGGGGTGTTCCTCAACCGGTTCTTCGGCTTCAGCCAGTTCAAGCGCTCGGCTCTGCCCAACGGCCCGAAAGTCTCGGCCGGGGGCTCGCTGTCGCCCCGGGGCGACTGGCGGGCGCCGTCGGACGGCTCGGCGCGGATCTGGATCGCGGAGCTGACCCGAAACGTCCCTGAAACGTGACCGACACAAACTCGACCGATTGTGCCATTATGGGTACGGTCAAGCCGATTCTTCGCATCGCGATGAGCCGGCAGGTGGGGCGGCCAAGCGGAGGGACTCCGATGCGAAGCTACAACCTGTTCCAGCTCAAGAGCGTGGAAGGCCTCTGCTGCGCGGTGCCGGAGGCCAGCTCCGTGCCGCCGTTCATCGGCGCCGGCCGCTGGACCTTCGGGGGCAAGCTCGACGGCGCCAGCCGGCAGCCCCTGGATTTCGACGACCGGGCCGCCGACACCGCCGTGCGCTTCAACGGCTTCTACCTGTTCCAGACGATGGACCGGCGCTTTATCGGCTGAATAGGCGCCAATACGGTGCATCCGCCAGGATTTTTTAAGAGCTGCCCGGCAGACTGGTCCGCATGACGGATCATCGCAAAGAGACGCGCCAGAGGGTGTTCCTCAAGGGGCGCATCGTGTTCAACAACGGCTCGTCGAGCTTCGACTGCCTGGTCCGCGACCTGTCGGGCTCCGGCGCCCGGCTGATCCTGAGCGATGCCACGACCCTGCCGCAGGTGTTCGACCTGTACATCCCGCAGAGGGACCGGACCTACCGGGCCAGCCTGTGCTGGCGCCGGGAGGACGGGATCGGCGTGGTGTTCGAGGAGCCGGTCCGCGCAGCCCCGGCCGCCCTCGACACCGAGACCGCCCTGCGGCAGCGGATCGGCGAGCTCGAAGCCGAGAACGCCGCCCTGCGCCGGCTCATCGCCAGCGCGGCCTGAATCGGGTTCCCAAAGGGCAGGCCCTTTGGCGGAGCCCTTGAGGCATCCGGCGAAGCGCGACAGCAGCAGGGCCCTGCCCTGCACCCGCAAAAGGTCACGGACCTTTTGAAACCGGGACGTCAGAGCCCGGCTTCGAGCGCCGCCCGGATCCGCGCGGCGTGCTCGGCCAGCACCGCGTTGTCGGCCATCCCGCCCTCGTGGCGCTTCAGCGGCACGCCCTCGAACCGGGGAATGATGTGGACGTGCAGGTGGAACACGGTCTGCCCGCCCGCCGGCTCGTTGAACTGGAAGACCGTCAGCCCCTCGGCCTGGAACGCCGCCTTCACGGCGCGCGCGACCGTCTGGACGCTCACGATCAGGGCCGACAGGGCGGCGGGGTCGGCATCGAGCAGGCCGCGGGACGGCGCCTTCGGGATCACCAGGGTATGCCCCTCGCCCTGGGGCATCACGTCCATGAAGGCCAGGGTGTCCGCATCCTCGTAGACGCGGTGGCACGGGATCTCGCCCCGCAGGATCTTGGCGAAGATGTTGTCGGGGTCGTACTGCGCGTCGGCCATGGTTCCTCCGAGCCTTCCGGACTGATCTCAGCTTGCACAGGGCCCTACTCCGCGTCCACACGGGAACCGACACCGCACGGCAACGCTTAGAGCATCGTCCCGAAAGGTGGTTGCCGGCTTTCGGAAAAGACGATGCCAATCAAAAAGCTAGCGCATCGTGCCGGTTCCTGTATCCGGCGCGATGCGCTAGATCGCGGCGAACACGGGAGGCCGGGATGGCGCACGAGAGCACGGGGGCGATCTACGCGGCGGCGGGGGCGAACCTCGCCATCGCGGCGGCGAAGTTCGTCGGCGGTGCGCTGACCGGCTCGACCGCGATGCTCGCCGAGGGCGTGCACTCGGTGGTCGATACGGCGAACCAAGTGCTGCTGCTGGTCGGGATGAAGCGGGCCAAGAAGCCGGCCGATACTCGTCACCCGTTCGGCTACGGACGCGAGATCTACTTCTACGCCTTCGTGGTCGCGCTGATGATCTTTTTGGGCGGCGGCATCTTCGCCATCTACGAGGGCGTCGAGCGGGTCCGCCACCCCTCGCCGGACGCGGACGCCCATGTCTTCGGCTACACGCTTCCGGGCATCTGGGTGAACGTCGCGATCCTGGGCTTCGCCATCGTGGCCGAGGGCTTCTCCTGGTTCGTGGCGGTGCGTCAGTTCTGGGCCGAGAAGGGCCAGAACTCGGCGATGCGGGCGATCCGGCGCAGCAAGGATCCGACCCTGTTCACGATCCTGGCCGAGGACACCGCCGCGCTGATCGGCCTGCTGATCGCGTTGGTGGGCGTCGTCCTGGCCTATTGGCTCGACAAGCCGAGCCTCGACGGCTGGGCTTCGGTGGGGATCGGCTTCGTGCTGGTCGGCATGGCGGTGTTCCTGATGATCGAGACCCACGGCCTGCTGATCGGCGAGGCGGCCGACCCCGCCGTGGTGGCGGCGATCTCGGACCTCGTGCGCGCCGAGCCGGGCGTGCTCCATCTCAACGAGGTCCTGACCCAGCATCTCGGGCCCACCGACATCCTGGTGAATCTCAGCCTCGACATGGCCGACGACCTGAGCGCCGGTGAGGTCGAGAGCCTCGTGACCCGCCTCGACCGGGCGCTGAAGCAGCGCAACCCGGACGTGACGCGGGTGTTCATCGAGATCCAGACCCAGGCCGACCACGCGGTGCGGGCGGCGGCGTGAGGCGGGGTTGATCGCGCGGCCGCATCGTCATTGCGAGCGCAGCGAAGCAACCCAGGGCAGCGCGCGATTTCAAGACGTAGCGCCTCACTGGGTTGCTTCGCTGCGCTCGCAATGACGGCGCGTTGCTGGGAAACCTCCCCATCTTTCGAGGCTCCCGCGTTGCCTTGTCTCTCGAGGGTTGCGGGCTCCGCAGGTTTTGGGGCCGCGGTCCATGCGGGAGCGCGTCAGCCCCCTCTGCCGGGCTCATACAGCGCGCGACGTGAAGCGGGGCATTCTCTCCTCCTCCTTACGGGGAGGAGACGGAGGTAGGGGTGGTTCAGAAGGCACCGTCAGGCTCGATCCTGCACTACCCCCACCCCCGACCCCTCCCCGCAAGGGGGAGGGGAAAAGTGCGATGTATCAAGTGCTTGCCGCCGGACACAATGTGTTTATCCGCTGGCGCATGCGGGAGAGGGCCCCACGCTTCGCCACGAGGATCAGGGTCCTCCGTGGCGACACCCGTCCTCTCGCCGAAGTCGAAGGAAACAACCGATAGATAGACTTGGAGCTACTCAGGATTAGAGTGTCGGTGGGACGTCACCATCCGCACATGGAGCTTGTCGTATGGAGCAGCATGTCTCATCGACGGGAATCGGATCATGCGGAGCATCAGAGACACGTCCGTCGGGCGTCTCGCTGAGCGCGTAGCCGCCATCCGGGCGCGGGCCCTTGCGAAGGCACTGGGACAGCCGCAGCCGCCGCTGAGCCAGGAAGAACGGGACGCCCTATGGGGGCGTGACGCCGAAACCCTGCCTAGCTCCCCAGCCCCACCTGCGCGAGGCTCAGCGCCCAGACCCGCTCCTGCACGGATTCATCGCGGCTCTCGGCCGACGAGGTCTTGGGCCGGGCATGCGAAAAGTAGCGGCCGGTGACGCCGTCGAGTTCGGGGGCGGTCGCCACGTGGAGCGAGGTCTCCGCGCCCTTGTCGGGCCGGGTCAGGAACGGGCGCATCAGCGACCAAGCGGTGCCGAACAGGCCGCCGGTGTTCTTGGCGAAGCCCGTGTTGATCACCCCCGGATGCAGGGCGTTGACCGAGATGCCGTCGGCCTGAACCCGCCGGGCGAGCGCGTAGGTGAACAGCACGTTGCCGAGCTTGGCCTGCGAATAGGCCCGCATGGCGCCGTAGCGGCGGGCGCCCTCGATATCGGCGAAGTCGATATGGCCCCGGACATGCGCCGCGGAGGCGACGTTGACGATGCGCGGCTTGCCGCCGGCCGCCGCCGAGGCCTTGAGAGTGTCGAGGAGTTCCAACGTCAGCAGCACGTAGCCGAGATGGTCGAGGGCCCACGTCCGCTCGATGCCGTCGACCGTGAGCTCCCGCCGGTCGAAGATCGCCCCGGCATTGTTCACCAGCCCATCGAGGCGCGGATAGGCGTCGCGCAGGGACGCGGCGAGCCGGCGGATCTCGGCCTGGGCCGACAGGTCCGCGATGTGCGGGTCCACCACGGCGCCCGGAACGGCGGCGCGGATCCGCTCGGCTGAGGCCCGCGTCTTCTCGGGATCGCGGCCGACGATGGCGACCCGCGCGCCCTTGCGCGCGAGCCCCAGGGCCGTCTCGTAGCCGATGCCGTTGGTCGCCCCGGTGACGAGGCAGACCTTGCCCTGCATCGCGTCCGCCATGCGGCTCAGAACACCGCCTGCCCGACCGCGAAGGCGATGACCACGATCACGATGGCGACCAGCAAGAACAGGCCGAACAGGATGCGCGCCAGCGAGCCTGCGCCCGAGGCGATGCCGGTGAAGCCGAGGCCGCCCGCGATCAGCGAGATCACGAAGCAGATGAGGGCCCATTTCAGCAAGGTCATCGCGTCACTCCGGATGCGCCCGCGGCACGGGCGAACAACAATCGATCCCTCAACCGGCCGCAAGCGAGACCGTTCCGCACCGGCGCGATGCCAACAGCCTTTTATTCTCAAGCTGTCTTGGTCACCGGCTGCGCCGGGACGTCGGCCCGCGCCAGCATCATCTCGGCCAGCGTATGATAGAGCCCGCCGCGGCAGACCGCCTTGGAGGCCGCGTCGGCGATCAGCGCCGCGATCATCAGCGGGATCATCATCGTGTGGTTCTGGGTCATCTCGGTGACGATGACGAAGCTGGTGATCGGCGCCTGGAGCACGCCGGTGAGGTAGGCGACCATCCCGATCAGCACGAGGGCGCCCACCGGCATGTCCGGCAGGAGGGCGTGGACCGTCCCACCGATCCCGGCACCCACCGCCAGCGACGGCGCGAACAGGCCGCCCGGAATGCCGCTGATCGAGCTGAGCACCGTGGCGGCGAATTTCAGCGGCGCGTAGGTCCAGCCGGCCACGGTGTCGCCGTGCAGGATCGCCCGGGCCTCCTCGTAGCCGGTGCCGTAGGCGGTGCCGTTCGAGGCGAGCCCGCACAGGGCGACGCACAGGCCGCAGGCCGCCGCGAACGCCACCGGCCGCGCCCCGATCAGCCGGCCGGCGGCCCCCGGCAGGCCCCGGGCGAACAGGATGATCAGGCGGCTGAACACCCCGCCCGCGAAGCCGCCCAAGGCGGCCAGCAGCGGCACGATCCAGCCCGCCGCCAGCGGCAGCTCCGCCTGGCTGGTGCCGAAATAGGTGTAGTTGCCCAAGAGCCAGAGGGAGGTGAGGCCCGCCGCCACGATCCCGGCGACGATCAGGCCGGACGAGCGCGCCTCATAGGCCCGGCCCAGCTCCTCGATCCCGAACACGATGCCGGCGAGCGGGGTGTTGAAGGCCGCCGCGACCCCGGCCGCGCCGCCCGCGAGCAGCAGGCCCGGCAGGCGGTCCGGCGTCAGGCGGCCGAAGGCGGCCATGATCGCGGCGCCGACCTGCACGGTCGGCCCTTCGCGCCCGGCCGAGGCCCCGCACAGCAGCCCGAGGAACAGGACCAGCACCTTGCCGCAGGCCACCCGCGGCGAGATCAGCGAGAACCGGAAGCGCGCATCCCGGGCATGCCGGGCGGCGATCACCTGCGGGATGCCGGACCCTTGCGAGTTCGGGAACACCGTCCGGGCGAGCAAGGCCGCGAGCGCGAAGCCCGCGGGCGTGAGCACCAGGGCGATCAGCGGCGAGGGCGCGATGAGCCACCGGAACCCGTCCTGCGCGAGATCGGCGCCCTTTGCCATCAGCACCGCCGCCAACCCGACGCAGATGCCCCCCGCCAGGAACAGCAGCCGCCCCCGCCAGAGCGGATAGGCCTCCCGCGAGGCCGAGCGCAGGCGCGTGATCGAGCGGCGGTAGCGGGAGCGTTTTGGGCCTGACGCGTCGGGCTCGATCGTCGTCGCTGCGTCCCGCATCTCGGTCATGGAAGGGCACTTCGTCCGCACAGCCGGAGCATGCGGTATAGCGCGGCTTGCGGGGAATGGGGCATCACCCGGTAGACTCAGGCAATCGGCGGGTCTTCAAATCGCCCCCTCATCCTGAGGTGGCGAAGCGCAGCGGAGACCTCGAAGGAGACCTCCAGGGATCGCGCGGCCGGCTGGAGGGCTCCTTCGAGGCGGCTTCGCCGCACCTCAGGATGAGGGGGTTGGTCGGAGCAGGTCGGGTTCGAACAGGCCCGTCACTCCTCCTCCGCGCACAACCGCTCCACCGCCTTCACATACCCCTTCGCGTCGAACTTCTTCAGCGAGTTCTCGCTCTGGTAGCGGACCGTGCCGAAGATCGGGCGGCGCTGCCAGGGGCGGTCGTGGAGGCCGTAGACCCAGGCGACGTTGGTGAAGGAATTCGCGTCACGGCCGTCCAGGAAGTAGCGGTTGTTGAGCCGGAGCGTGCGGGCGAAGCCCTCCTTGGGCGAAGGCGACCATTCCAGGATCTTCTTGCCCCAGTACATCCGCAGCTGGTTGTGCATGTAGCCGGTCTCGCGCATCTCGCGCATCGCGGCGTTCCAATACGGCTCGTGGGTCTCGCCGGCCGCGAGCTGCTCTTCCGAGTAGGTATGCGGGCGCTCATCGTCGGCCTGCTCGGCCAGCGTCTTGCGCGCCCAGTCCGGCACCGCCTTGTCGTAATCGTCGTAGCCCTCCGTGTAGAACACGTGGTTCATGGCGAGCTCGCGCCGGACGATCAGCTCCTCCAGATAGGCGCCGCGGTCGTCGTCGTCGCCGGCCTTGGCCTCCCGGACCGCCAGGGCGATCTCCACCGGCGAGATCTGGCCGAAATGCAGGAACGGGCTCATATGCGAGGCGGCCGCCGCCTCCGGCCTGTTGCGGCCGTTGCCGTAGCCCTCGAACCCACCCTTCAGGAACGCTTTCAGGCGCTTGCGGGCCTCGGTCTCGCCGCCGGTGAAGCGCTTCACCGGCCCGACAACCCGGTCGAGACTCATGCCGGCGAGCACCGCCTCCGGATCGGAGACGTCGATCTCGCCCTTGGGCGTCACGTCCTTCGCGGCGTGCTTGAGCTTGCGCGGCCTCAGATCGGCGATGAACGGGTCCCAGAGCCGGTTCAGCTTTGGCCGGAGTGTCCGGGCGGCGAATTCGTGCTTGTTCGAGGCGGTCTCCACGGGCACGACCACGTCGCCCTCGACCTGGACGATCCGCGTCTTCACGGCCTTCGTGATCTCCCGGTACCAGCCCTTCTGGATCGCGAGGTAGCCCCGGTCCAGCACCAGCAGCGCGGCCTCCTCGGCGAGGTCGATGGCGATCTTCGCGGGCGCGCACTTACGCATCACGAAGCCGACGCCGCGCTTCTCCAGCCCCGCCTTCGCATCCGCGAGACCCTGGAGCAGGAAGGCGTAGTGCCGGGCATTGGCCTCGGGAAAGCCGCTCTTGCCGTCGAGCAGGCCGAAGCACGCCACCACCGGCAGGTCGAGGCGGTTCGCCTCCTCGATCGCGAATTCGAGGGCCGGATTGAACTGGGCCCGGTTGGCCTGCTGCAGGAGATACAGGACATACCGTCCGTCTTTGCGCGGCTCGACATCGTTGAGAACCCGGATCCGCTCACCCTGGATCGCCATATCCGCACGCATTCCTTTCACGTGGTCCGACAGAGACTTGGCCGGAGAGCTAGAGCGGGTATCGAATTCGTCCCTTCGGCGGCCCGTTATGAAATGCCGCAGTGAAATTATCAGCCGGCAACAAATGCGGTGCAGCGAAATCCGGATTTCTCAAGGGCTTACGCTCGGATTTGCCGGTCGATCGGGCTCGAAATCTGTCCCCTGGCCCCTCGAAACGGCTGCGACATTTTCAACACAACCGCTTTGCGATCCGTCCTGAGCCGGACAAAAGGACAGCCTTTCTGCCCGAACGGACTTGTAATTTTCCGCGATGCGCGCAGATTGTGCAGCGCGGGATGGCGATGGCGTCGCGATCCCGCTGCCCTTCTTGGGCGTTTCCTCCCTAGACTTCGGGCCGCTCCTTCGGGAGTGGCCTTTTTTCTTTTTGGGCCTCCGTCTGTCACCCGAGCGCGGCCGACCGACTGGCCTCGGGCCGCAGGGGACGCCATGCTGGCGCCGAGCGCCGGGACAGGCGCCGGAGGACACGCCATGAGGATTCTTTCCGCCGCGCTGCCGGCGCTCGCTTGCCTGCTCGCCCTCGCGGGCCCCGCCGCTGCGGAGGCTCCCCGCTTCGAGGTCGACCCGTCCTGGCCGAAGCCTTTGCCGAACGATTGGATCCTGGGCCAGGCGTCGGGCGTCGCCGTCGACGCGCAGGACCATGTCTGGGTGATCCAGCGGCCGCGCACGCTGACCGACGACGAGAAGGCCGCAAGCCTCGACCCGCCGCGCAGCAAGTGCTGCAAGCCCGCCCCGCCGGTGCTGGAATTCGCCCAGGACGGCACCCTCCTGCGCAGCTGGGGCGGCCCGGGCGAGGGCTACGACTGGCCGACCAACGAGCACGGCATCCAGATCGACGAAAAGGGCTTCGTCTGGATCGCCGGCAACGGCGATCAGGACGGCCAGCTCCTGAAATTCACCCCCGAGGGCAAATTCGTGCTGCAGATCGGCAAGTCCGGCCCGCAGACCGACAGCCGCGATACCAGCCGCCTGGGCAAGCCCGCCAACGTCGATTTCGACACCGTGGCCAACGAGGTCTACGTGGCGGACGGCTACTACAACCACCGCATCATCGTGTTCGACCGGGACACCGGCGCGTTCAAGCGGATGTGGGGCGCCTACGGCAAGCCGCCCACCGACGACAAGCTCGGCCCCTACGACCCGGCCGCCGCCCCGCGCCAGCAATTCGCCAACCCGGTCCATTGCGTGCGCATCGCCCAGGACGGGCTGGTCTATGTCTGCGACCGCACCAACAACCGCATCCAGGTGTTCCAGAAGGACGGCAGCTTCGTGAAGGAATTCGTCGTCGAGAAAAACACCCGGGCCAACGGCTCGGTCTGGGAGCTGGCCCTGTGGCCGGACGCCGACGAGACCTACCTGCTCAACGCCGACGGCGCCAACAACGAGGTCCGCACCCTCGAGCGCGCCACCGGCGCGACGGTCGGCGCCTTCGGCCGGAACGGCCGCATGGCGGGGCAGTTCCACTGGGTCCACAACCTCGCGGTCGATTCCAAGGGCAATGTGTTCACCACGGAGGTCGACACCGGCAAGCGGGCGCAGAAGTTCCTGGCGGTGGGGAATTTCGCGCTGCGCAAGCGAGTTCCGTGAGGCGTATGGGGCGGGTGCCGGTAAGGGGCCGCTCGCATAAGGGCGGCCTGCACCCTCCTCCGCATGCGCCTCATCGTCAGGGCGTCATGAAGCAGAAGAATGGCTGGGCTGCGCCTGTGCCTATATGGCAGGTCGCCGCTCAATTAATGACATATGAATTTTAATTTATAGCCTCTATTGAAGCGGTCATGACGATTCAACTGATCGCCGTGACCCTAGCCGCCGCCCTGGTGGCTTATGTATTGGCAACAGTAACTGCGGGGCTGATCGCACGGACACCGTTCCCGCTGCCGCCCAGCCAGCGACGCATCGGCTGTCTCGACGGCCTGCGCGGTTACGTGGCGCTCTCCGTGCTGATCCATCACTTCATTTTCTGGATGCAGGTGACCCGCTTCAACGGCACCTGGGAGGCGCCGGCCGTCAACCTGTTCAATCAACTCGGCGCCGGCGGGGTGGCGTTGTTCTTCATGACGACCGGCTTCGTGTTCTATCCGCGCGTCCTCGCCGGCTTCCGTGCTTGCTCGTGGCCCGCGATCTACACGACACGCCTGTTCCGCATCGTGCCGCTCGTTGCCGTATCGGTCGCCATCATCACGATCATCATCGCGATGCGCACCGGCGCCGGCCTCGACAGGGGCTTTCCGATCGCTGCCGCGCAGTGGATCACGACGTGGGATGAGCCGCCGCTCCTCCGCTATCCGGATAGCGGCCGCCTCAATGCGTATGTGCTCTGGTCGCTTTGGCACGAATGGTTGTTTTATCTCATCGTACTTCCGGCCAGCGCCTTGGCGATGGATCTCATCCGCGGCACGCTTCCCAGCTGGGTATTGCCCGTCGGTCTCTTGTTGACGACGGTTGTCGCGCGCGTGCTGTATCTGCCGGGCTCAATGCTGCGGTATCTGCCGTTGTTCGCGTTCGGCATGATCGCGTATGAGTGTCAGAGTCGCGAATGGATCGCCCGCGCGCTGCGCACGCCGAGAGCGGCAAGCGTTGCTGCCCTGGCGCTGGGTGTCGGCATGATCGCCGCCCCGACCCCGTATACGTTTGTCATGCCCGCGTTCGGGTTCTTCTTCACTTGCGTCGCATGCGGCAACGATATGGGCGGGCTGTTGCGGACAAAAGGCGCGCTGATCCTCGGCGAATGCTCCTACGGCATCTACCTCTTGCACGGCATTCTTCTCAGTCTGCTGTTCGTCGATGGGAGCAAGGTGACCGGCTCGATCGCGACCGATTGGTTGCCGATCCTTCTGCCGCTCGCCGCAGTGGTGATCGTGCTCGTAACGCCTGTCACCTACCTGCTCATCGAACGCCCCGCCATCCGGGCTGGCCGCCACTTGAGCCAGCGTTGGACGCGCCGGCGTCTCAGAACCGGTGCGCCCGAACTGGAGGTCGCCCCCTGAAGATGCGCTTCGCTTTCGCCACGAGCGCTTTGCGCCGAGGTTCCGATGCACCTCACGCTTCTCCTGGCCAACGCCCTCAGCGCGCCGCGCTCGCCCCCGCCCGGCTCGCCGCCAGCGCCGCCGCCTTGCCGGCGGCCGCGTAGAGGTTGATCCGGGAATACACCCCGAATTCCGAGCCGTCGTCGAGGAAGCCGCCGCCGGGGCCCTGCGTCTCGGTGAGGATGGCGTTGGCCTCGGCCAGCGTCAGCGCCGGGAAGGCCGCGGTCAGCAGGTAGCCCGCCTCCGGGGCCAGCTTGCCGACCTCCTCCCGGGCCTTGGCGTTCGCCTCATGCACCACCGGCAGCCCGTAGGTCTGGGTCGCCTCGTAGAAGGCGGCGTTGGCGGCTGCGTCCTTGAACCGGCCGGTATCCCGCGCCGCGCAGGCGGCCACCGTGTCACCGCAGCCGGACTTGAGCACCTCGGTCATCGCCGGGCGGGCTTCCTTCAGGAGGGCCTGGTAATCGGTCACGCCGACCCGCTTGTCGGCATCGGTCGCGGTCGCGTCGATCACCGCCGGGTTCCTGCGGATCTGGCCGACATAGGCCGGATCGTTGGCGAGCAGATGCGCCACCGCGTGCAGCGAGGTGGCGCGCCCGCCGATCACGTCCATGGCGTAATGCGCCCCGACGATGATCCGGTCGTTGCCGTATTCGGCGGCGCGGGCGATCATCTGCTGGTAGCGCTCCGGCACCAGCAGGGCGAGGATCAGCGACTCGGTGTAGCCGTAGGTGGTGTGCCCGCTCGGATAGGACGGGCTGTCGACGAGATCCTGTTTCGGGCCGCGCAGCCAGTCGAGGGAGTGAGAGGCGTCGCCGAAATAATCCGCGCCCCGGTAGGCCCGGAGCGCCGGCAGGGTCTGGAACGGGCGGGAATTGCCGAACCGGTCGGCCCCCGGGCTACCTGCCGGCCGGCCATAGGCCTTACCGAACACGTCGGTGACGGTGCCGTCCGTGAGCAGGGAAGCGGCCTCGGCCGAGACCGGGTGCTTGCCGTTGGTGGTGCCGTTGGCGAAGAAGTACTTTCCGGAATTCGAATCCGACTTGGTGACGTTGTTGGTGTAGCCGATCAGGTCGGCCACCGTCGGCGCGACGCTGGTGAAGGTCTTGTAGTCGCTGTAGCGCGCCCGAGCCTGATAGGCGGTGGCGAGCGTCGTGCCGAGGCCGTCGGCGAGGCCGGTGGCGTTGCCGTCGGTGATGAAGCAATCCCGCAGCGCGAGTTGCTGCTGCTCCGGGAAGGGCAGCAGGGTCGGCTGCTTCAGGGTGCCGGCCTGGATGTCGCCGGTCACCTGCAGGTTGGCGTCGAGCGCCGCCTTGCCCTCCGGGCTCCCCTGCAGCCGGGCGACCGGCGCCAGGCCGCGCAGGGCGGTGAGGTTGGCGGGCGATTGCGCCAGCGCCTGGAGCGGCAGCACCGTCCCGAGCAGCGCCAGGCCGAGTCTCAAGGTCCCGATCATGCCGTCTCCCTCCCTGGTCGGCGCGCCCGGCTGGCAGCGCCAAAGGCCGGGTTCCCAAAGGGCTCAGCCCTTTGGCGGGGTATCGGGGCAGAGCCCCGATGGACCAGGGCTCTGCCCTGGACCCGCAAAAGGTCTTGGACCTTTTGAAACCAGGATTTTTCCACTCCGCTATCCCCGCGCCCGGGCCCGAATCATGAAGTTGTCGTAAGTGTACTCCGCCACCTGGAACCAGAGATATTCCTCGTTCCGGAAGGTTCGCATTGCCTCGTAGACCCGGCGGAAATCCGCGTTCTTGGCGGCGATCTCGGCATAGACGTCGTTGGCGTTCTTGAGGGCGCCCTCCATCACGTCCTGCGGGAACGGCCGCAGCTGGGCGCCCCCGGCGACCAGCCGGCGCAGGGCCTGCGGGTTGCGCGCATCGTACTTGGCCTGCACCTCGGCCCCGACCTCGGCCGCGGCCGCGCGGAGGATCGCCTGATAGGTTTTGGGCAGCGCCTTCCACTTCTCGGCGTTGAACCAGAAGTGCAGCATGGCGCCGCCCTCCCAGAAGCCGGGATAGTGGTAGACCGGCGCCACTTTCTGCAGCCCGAGCCGCTCGTCGTCGTAGGGGCCGATCCACTCGGCGGCGTCGAGCTTCTTCGATTCTAGCGCCTGGTAGATTTCGGGGCCGGGGGTGGCCTGCGGCTGGACGCCGAACTTCGCCAGCACTTGTCCGCCCAGGCCGCCGATGCGGAACTTCAGGCCCTGGAGATCGGCCACGCTCTTGATCTCGCGCCGGAACCAGCCGCCCATCTGCGCGCCGGTATTGCCGCCCGGCAGGCAGACCAGCCCGGATTTGGCGAAGACCTCGGAAAACAGGTCGGCGGCGCCCCCCGCCTGCCACCAGGCGGCGGCGCCCCGCGCGTTGAGGCCGAACGGGATCGCGGTGGCGAGCGCGAAGGTCGGGTCCTTGGCCTGGCCGAGGGTCGCTGGGCCGTGGCCCATCTCGACGGTGCCGGCCGACACGGCGTCGAGCAGCGTCTCGGCCGGGACCGGCTCGCCGGGCCCGAGCACCTGGATCTGGAAGCGGCCGTCGGTGGCCTCTGCGACGATCCGGCTGAGCGCTTCGGGAGCGCCGAACAGGATGTCGAGGTTCTTGGCGTAGGCCGAGGACAGGCGCCAGCGCAGCTCGGGGGCGCCCTGCGCCAGGGCGGGTGCCGCCAGCGGCGCGGCGATCGCCGCGCCGAGGCCGGCGGTGAGGATCGTGCGGCGGCGCGGTCCACCGGCGGGAGATTGCGCGCTCTGGGGCTCGTCCAACGGCATCTCGTCTCAGCGTGTCCACATCCGGCCGGCGGAGGATCGGCGCGCAGGTAGCACGTCCGCTTGCGTTCTCGAAGCACATCCGCCGCGACCCCGGCGCGCCTCGAAACCGCACAGAACCCGTGATACGCGCCCGACCATGCGATCCGAGCCCGAACTGACCCTGCACACCGTCTGCGGCCTGGAGGAGCTGGCCGGCCACGGCACGCGCGGGGTCAGCCACGTCCTGTCCCTGCTCGATCCCGGCACGCCCGAGCCGGAGGCCTTCGCGGCCTACGGCGCCCATGCCCGCACGACCCTGCATTTCCACGATTGCCTCGGCCCCGGTGACGGCCTCGTGCCGCCCGAGCCCGAGCATGTCGCGGCGATCCTCGGCTTCGGCCGCGACCTCGACGGTGCCGGCCACCTCCTGGTCCATTGCCATTACGGCCTGTCGCGCTCCACGGCGGCACTGCTGATGCTGTTCGCCCAGGCCGAGCCGGAGATACCGGCCGACGCCCTGGTGGCCCGCCTCCACGCCCTGCGCGAGCCGGCCTGGCCAAACGCCCGGATGATCGGCTTCGCGGATGACAGGCTCGGCCGTGAGGGCCGGCTCAGCGAGGCGGTCCGCCAGCTTCACGCGCTCCAGTTGCGGGTCCGGCCACACCTCGCCGAGCTGCTGCGCGGGCTGGGACGCGGTGCGGAGGTCGATGCTGCCGAGCGGGGGTAGAGGTTTTTCGGATCGATACCGCGGAGATCCAAGTCTCCCCCTCATCCTGAGGTGCTGCGCAGCAGCCTCGAAGGAGCCCTCCAGGGATCGCACAGCCGGCTGGAGGGCTCCTTCGAGGCCTCCGCTGCGCTCCGGCGCCACAGGATGAGGTCGTGATTGGGAGAGGCCAAATTCAGTAGGTCCTTGGCCGCGGACCAGGCACGAAGCCTTCGCGCTCCAACCGCGATTGCCTATCGGCCGGCGGGATGGAATGGCTGTCGTATCAAGGCTGGGGATAATCGCCTCGGGGCCTGCGGCCTGATCCCTCGATGGCGATGGCGACCGAGATGGCGGACATGGCTCACGTCATCTGCTGGTGCACCAGGAGGACGGCCGGAGCCTGAGACCCGGTGCTCACTTCCCGCCCGGCGTAAAGCTCCCGTCCTTCCAAACGTACAGAACATAGCCCTGGGCGGTGACGTCGCCCTTGGAATCGAACCCGACCGTGCCGAGAACGAGGTCGAACCGTTCCGTATGGAGCGCCTGGGCGATCGGCTTCGGCTCGGCCGAATGGGCGAAGTTGCCGGCCGCGACCAAAGCCTGCAGGGCGGCGTAGCCGTAGATGGTCGAGCCGGTGGGATCGACGCCCTCGGCCTTGAACGCCTTCACGACGTTGGCGGCGGCGGGCTGGCGGCTCGGATCGAGGTAGAAGGTCATCAGCACGCCGTTGCTCGCCGGGCCGGCGATCTTGGCGAAGTCCGGCGTGGCGATCGCCGAGGTGCCGAACCATTGCGGGCGGTAGCCGCGATCGGCGGCGACCTTCACGAGGCGGCCCATCTCGGTGGCGTCGCCGCCATAATACACCACCTCGATCCCCGCACCCTTGAGCCGGTCCACTAGGACGGCGTCGTCGGCATCGCTCGGCGCGAACGACAGGGACAGGGCCTCGTTGATGCCGATCCGGTTGAGGTTGTCCTTGGTGGCCGCCGCCAGCGTCCGGGAGGCCGGGGTCTGGTCCTGGATCAGCCCGATCTTGCGGTCGCGGAACCGCTCGGCGAGCACCGCGGCCGACAGCCGGGCCTGGTCATCGTCCCGCCCGCAGACCCGGAAGACGTTCGGCAGCCCCCGGTCGGTCAGCCGGGCCGAGACCGAGGCGGCGCTGATCATCACGACGCCGTTCTGGGCGTAGATGTCGGAGGCCGCGATCGAGGCGTTCGAGCAGACATGGCCGACGACGAGGCGCACGTCGGAGCGCACGAAGTGGTTGGCCACCGCGGTCGCCGTGTTGGAGTCGCAGGCATCGTCCTGGACATCGAGGGTCACGGGCTGGCCGTCGAGGCCGCCCATGGCGTTGGCGTCCCGGGCCGCGGCCTCGACGCCGCGCAGCACCTGCTCGCCCACGGCGACGTAGGGGCCCGAGCGCGGCACCGCCACGCCGACCACGACATCGGCCGAAGCCGACCCGGCCGACAGGAGCGCGAGACACAGGCTCAAGGGGAACAGCGCGGGCCGGAACAGCCCGCGGGCAGAGACGACGCGTCCGATCTTCATCGGGCTCTTCTAGGCATCCTTGCGCGAGGCAACCACCGGCGAGGGCGGTTTGCGGCTCCGTACGCGCGCACCCGCTTCGCACCAAACCGTATGCAAAGCCCATACGCGAGGACGCGGCGGAACGCGATTGTTTTCCGCCGCCGCTGCGAAGTCGTCCCGTGCTTACTTTGCGTAGTAGTACGCGGTCGCCACCGAGGAGACCGGGCCGGTCACGGAGGTGAAGACCGACAGCACCTTCGACACTTCGGTGAAGGGCGCGTTCGAGACGTAGACGAGGTCGCGGTTGCGCATCCGGAACGCCTGGGTGGTGAACAGGCTGTTGGGGTCGCGCATGTTGATCCGGTAGACCACCGGCACCAGCGGCGTGCCGGTCAGCTTCGTGGCCGGGTTCAGGCGGCGCACCACGCTGGCGGGCTCAAACCGGAAGATGAACGTCCCGGCCGGGTCGGCGGCGAAGTCCGACAGGCCGCGCGCCTTGGCGAGCGCCTGGGCGAGGGTGATGCCGTCGGCCTGGAACGGCAGCTCGGTCGCCTGGCCGAGCGCGCCCACCGCCAGGAAGGTCTGCGGGTCGCGCACCAGGGTCAGCACGTCGTTGGGCCGCAGGTAGATGTTCTCTTTCGGGTTCGACACCACCGTGGTCAGTGGCACGGTCGCGGTGAGCGGGCCGCGCGACAGGCGCACGAAGGTCTCCGAGACCGGCGAGCGGTTGCCGCCGGCGGCGGCGATCACGTCGAGGATGCGGTCGCCGTGGCCCGAGAGCGGCAAGCGGGCGCCGGCCGCGCCCTCGCCCGTGACGGTGACCGCTTGGCTGATCGGCCGCGTGACCGAGACCAGCACCTGCGGCTGGATGGCCTTTCCGGCGAGTTCGTTCTCAATCAGGCCCTGGACGTCCTGGGGCCGGCGGCCGGCGACCTTGATGCGCCCGGCATAGGGCACCGAGATCGCGCCGTCGCGGCCGACCGGCTGCTCGGGGATGAGGGCGGATTTGGAGCCGGCGGAGAACCGGTCGGCGACCAGCGGTCCGGAGAACAGGCCGCCGGATCCGGCTTCCCAGACCGAGACCGAGACCATGTCGCCGATGCCGATCACCGGCTCGGTGGAGGGGCGGTGGTCGCCGAAGGAGGCGAGCAGGCTGTCCAGCGGGCGGCCGCGCAGGGCCTCGATCACGGAGGGGGTGACGTCGATGATCTCGTAGCGGGCGAGCGTGCCACCGTCGGCGGTCGCGACTTCCGCGCCCGCCTCGATCGCGCTCGCCGTCGGCCCCGCGGCGGGCAGATAGGTGCAGCCCGACATCGCCGTCATGGCGAGCAGAGCGAGGGGAAGTTTGCGCATCCAGATGTTGCCCATCGGTTTTGCCGAGCCCGTGCCTAGCCCATAGCGGCTAGGGTGTCCGTAGCGGGTGGGCCACACTGCGCCCGCGACGGGCGAGAGAGCGGTTTCATCCTCGCTAAGCACAGCTTTTTCGGGGCAGACACGGGATCATTGTGCGGCGTGCGCAAGGATTGGACGGTGGACGGCCGGGTTCAGTTGGCCTGGGTCACCGTGCTGCTAATCTGATTGTAGATCGGGATCATCCGGGAACCGTAGTATCGGATGCTGCCCGCCGCGACGACGAAGATCAGGGCGCCGATCAGGGCGTATTCCATCGCCGTTGAGCCCCGCGTATCGCGGGCGAACCGCGTAGCGCCGAAGGCGGCCTGCCAAGGGCGCTCACGGGCATGGATGTGGGATCGTCCGAGACATCCCCCAGGCCTGTCGCAGCTCGGCTCAGCCATCCGTGACTCCGATTCTCGCTGCCCCCCGGCCGCTTGGGCGGACGCGCCGCGCCGGCATCGTCTAGCGCAGCCTCCATTGCCGTCGGCTTAATGGAGCCGCCGAAACAAGGGGTTTTCGGCACCGAATTCCAAACCAGCGAAGGGCCGAGACCTGGACAGGCCCCGACCCTCGCGAATGTATCCGTTCAGAACCGGCGTACCCGGAACTGCGAGCCCGGAAAGAAATCAGGCGTGGCCGGCCTTGTGGCGCAGGTCGTCGATCCGCTTGGAGGCTTCGGCCTTGTCGATGTCGGCGTCGAACGCATCCGGCTGCTTGGCCTCTTCCGACAGGGTCTTGAGATACGAAGCCTGCGCCCCGGTCATCGGCTCGCCGCCCGTGGTCCACTGATCCGGATCCTTGATCTGGTTCGACACGTCCTTCGGATCGGTCTTCGGGTTTTCCTGGGTCGCGTCGTGCTTGTCGGCTGCCTTGGCCATGGGATTCCCGTTCCTGAAATGTTCCGTCTTCGCCAACGAGAACGCGGGGCCCTTCCCAGGGTTCCGGAGGATATCGAGGCGGGGTTCGTTGTTCCCCAGAAACCTTTCCTTCCCGTCCCCCGATCCTATTGATGAAGCGCGCGGCGCGCGGTCGCGCCCCTGAGCACGGTGGTCCGCATGGCCTCGGAGAGTCGGATTCAGAACGAGGCCGAAGCGGCGGCGAGCGCCGCGCAGGTCCTCGTGGTGATGGGGGTCTCGGGCTCGGGCAAGAGCACGATCGGCGCCCTGATCGCGGAACGGCTCGGCTGGATCTTCGTCGATGGCGACAGCTTCCACACCCCCGAGCACGTGGCGAAGATGCATGCCGGGCACGCCCTGGACGACGAGGATCGCGCGCCATGGCTCGCCCGGATCGCGGTCTGGATCCGGCACCGGCTGGAGGCCGGGGAATCCGGCGTGGTGGTCTGCTCGGCCCTGCGCCGGGCGTACCGGGACGTGCTCACCGGCGGGAGCCGGCGCGTGCGCATCGTCTACCTCGCCGGGGACAGGGCCCTGGTCGCCAGGCGCCTCGCCGAGCGCCACGGCCACTTCATGTCGCCCCGCCTGCTCGACAGCCAGTTCGCGACCCTGGAGATCCCCGGCCCCGACGAGCACCCGATCACCGTGGGGATCGACGCGCCGCCGGAGGCCATCGTCGACGGCGTCGTGGCGCAGCTCGCCGAAGACGCCCGCACCCGAGCCGGAAGGACCTGAGCCATGGCGGCGGATTCGCAGAAGGCAGCCGGGATCGCCCTGGTCATCTCCGATGTCGACGGCACGCTGGTGGCCGATGACAAGAGCCTCGCCGCCTCGACCATCGCCGCGGTGAAGCGGCTGCGGGCGGCCGGGATCGGGTTCAGCATCGCGTCGGCGCGGCCGCCGCTCGGCCTCAAGAACCTCGTCGCCGAACTCGGCCTCGACCTGCCGATGGGTGCGTTCAACGGCGCGAGCGTCGTCCGGCCGGACCTCTCGACCATCGAGGCGCAGCTGATCCCGGAAGCCGCCGCCCGGGCGGCCCTGGCGCAGCTCGAAGCCGAGAACCTCGACGTCTGGGTCTTCGCAGACGGGGCATGGTGTCTGCGCGACCCGGACGGCCCCTATACCGATCTCGAGCGCCGGACGATCGGCGCCGAGCCGCGCGTGGTCGCCGACCTCGGCACGCTCATGGGCGCGGCCTCGAAGATCGTCGGGGTCAGCCGCGATCACGCCCATCTCGCCGCCTGCGAGGACCGGATCGGGGCGGCGCTCGCCGACCGCGCCACCGTGCACCGCTCGCAGGCCTATTACCTCGACGTGACGCCCCCCGGGCTCGACAAGGGCCGGTTCGTGACCTGGATGAGCCGCCATCTCGGCATCCCGCCCGAGCGGATCGCGACCTTCGGGGATGCCGGCAACGACCGGCCGATGTTCGCCCGCAGCGGCTTTTCCGTCGCGATGGGCAACGCCGAGGCGGCCGTGAAATCCGCCGCCAGCGCCGTCACGGACAGCAACGGTGCCGACGGCTTCGCCCACGGGGTTGAGCGCTTCATCCTGCCGTGACCGCCCTCTGGGCGCAGCGCCGTGTGGATAAGCAGGATGGTTAACCGGACAGTCGGTGCCTGTGGCCGGCGAAGCACAGACGCACCCGACGCCGCCGTCGCCCACAGGCTGACGAATCCGGGCCGCTTTCCGGCCTCATTTCCCCGCGACCTAGCTTGACCAGAACAAGCTGGACCGGGTCTCGGAATGCATCGCTTTCTCCTGGCTGCCGCTCTCGCGGTCGCGCCCGTCGCCGCCTTCGGGCAGGCTCCGCGCGACAACATCGACGCGTTGATCGAGCAGCAGGCCAAGGCGAACGGCGTCCCGGCGAGCTTCGTCCACGCGGTGGTCAAGCGCGAGAGCAACTACAATCCGAACGCGAAGGGCGGCAGCGCCCTCGGGTTGATGCAGATCAAGCACGCGACGGCCCGCAGCCTCGGCTATACCGGCGATGCCGCGGGGCTGCTCGATCCCGCAACCAACCTGCGCTACGGCGTCGCCTACCTGGCGGGGGCCTATCGCACCGCCCAGGGCAACGTCAGCCAAGCCTACCAGTACTACAACCGCGGCTATTACTACGCCGCCAAGCGCCAGGGCATCTCCAGCGAGGTCGCCTCGGTGGTGGCCCCCGTGGCGGCTTCGGCCAGCGCCCTGGCGAGCCTGTTCGGCGGCGGCGTCAGCGATTCCACCGCCGCCTCGGCGGCCCTGGCCTACGCGCCGACCGCCGCCGCGGTGGCGGCGGTGCCGACCGAGACGGTCGAGGTCCCGCTGCCGCCCCGGCGCCCGGTCGCCCTCAGCGGCCCGGCCGAATATGCGAGCCTCACCGTCGAGCCGGCCGCCGCAGCCGCGAGTCCGGTCGTGCAGATGGCCTCGGCCGAGACCGTGGAGGTGCCGCTTCCGCCGCGCCGCCCGGCCGGCCTCGGCAGCGCCGTCGCGGAGGCCGCCCCGGCCCAGCTCGCCGAGCTGCGCCTCTCGCCGCAAGCCGAGACGGCCGCGATGACGCCCGCGGCCGCGACAGCCTCGGGCGCCGAGGCGATCGAAGTGCCGCTGCCGCCGCGCCGGCCGTCGATCCAGTTGCTGGCCGCGGCCACGCCGCGCCGCGCCCCCGCTGCCGCCACACCCGTCCGTGAGGCCACGGCCATCCCGGTCGAGTGAGGTCGCGCCAGGCTAAACAACCAGCGCTTGTCCCACGTCTGCCCACACGATGATCCTGCTCAAGGCTTGACCACCGGGCCGTTCCGCAACACATAGGCGCCACGCCAGCAACAGGAGTGGATCGACGCGGCACTGGCCCGTCGATCGATCGCAGCCGCCGGGCACAGGCGGTGAAATACAGATTCCAGGGCAGGACACGCCGGGCTTCGTACGAACAGTCGGGCAGCACCCGCTCGATCCGCGGGTGCGAATCAGAATTCATCTTGAAGTGGCAGACATGCAGGGCAAGCACTCTGCTTTCGGGCTGGCAGGAAAGCGGACGACGCCATGACCGGCGTGTTGGAACAGGAATCGCTCTTTCTCACGGATCTCGGGCGGCGCGTCAGGCACGCGCGCACCGTGCGCGGCCTGTCGCGCAAGGTGCTGTCCCAGACCTCGGGCCTGTCGGAGCGCTACATCGCGCAGCTCGAGGGCGGGCAGGGCAACGTCTCGATCATCCTGCTGCGGCGGGTCGCGAACGCCATGGGCGTGCGTCTCGACGACCTGATCACCGGCAATGACGGCCTGCCCGACTGGCCGGTGGTCCGCGATCTCCTCGGTCAGGCGACTCCGGCCCAGATCGCAGCCGCCAAGGAGGCCCTGTCCGGCGGCAGCCGGCAGGAATCGAGCGGCCGCCTGCGCGTGGCGCTGATCGGCCTGCGCGGCGCCGGCAAGTCGACCCTGGGCAAGCTCGCGGCGGAGCGCCTGGGCTGGACCTTCGTCGAGCTGAACGCCGAGATCGAGCGCGAGAACGCGCTCTCGGTGCAGGAGATCTTCGCGATCTACGGCCAGGAGGGCTACCGCCGGCTGGAACAGGCGGCGCTCCGCCGGCTGACCGAGCATCCGGGCCCGCTGATCCTGGCGACCAGCGGCGGCATCGTCGCCGAGCCGCTGACCTACGACCTGTTGCTCCAGGCCTTCTACACGATCTGGCTCCGCGCCCGCCCCGAGGAGCATATGAGCCGGGTGCGCGAGCAGGGCCATCTGGCCACCACCGGTGACCATGCCTCGGCGATGCAGGAGTTGCGCGCCGTGCTGGCGAGCCGGGAGCCGCTCTACGCCCGGGCCTCGGCCACGGTCGACACCTCCGACATCCCGCTCCAGACCATGGTCGACCGGCTCACCACGGCGATCGAGGCGCGGTTCGGCGAGGCGGTCGTCGCCGGCTGAGTGGCTTCCGGAACCGGTGACAGGGACGCCGATGCGGCATCTCCCTCGGCCGCGTGACCCTTGATCGACGTGGTGCGGCGCACCACGCTATGGCATCGTCTCGCCCAGGTCCGCCAAGTTTCGGAACGCACGATGCATGAGACCAAGCGCCTTGCGCATGGCTTCGCCTGTAGGACGATGTGCTAGGATCACCCGCGACGGCGGGGTCCTTCACCTCGCTCGTCGCCGTACCAGGGCTTCGCTGCAGCGCCCGGCCGGACCGGGCGACGGGGCCGGGTCCGCCGTCGGAACAGCGAGCCCGACATCTCGATCATGAGCCACCGTCCATGAGCGCCAGTCCAGCCCTCAGCCCAGCCTTCAACCGCGATGCGGGCGACCTCGCGGTCTGCGATCCGGTCTGGTCGCGGCTGCGCGCCGAGGCCGAGGACGTGCTGCGCACCGAGCCCCAGCTCGCCTCCTTCATCGTCGCGACGATCCTGAACCACGCCACCCTGGAGGGTGCCGTCGCCCATCGGGTCGCGGCCCGGCTGGGGCACCCGTCGCTGCCGGCCGAACTGGTCGCCCACGCGTTCCACGAGGCGATCGCGGCGGATCCCGCCATCGGGCAGGCGTTCCGGGCCGATATCGGTGCGGTGATCGATCGGGACCCCGCCACCCTGCGGGCGCTGGAGCCGGTCCTGTACTTCAAGGGCTTTCACGCGCTCCAGGCCTATCGCCTCGCCCACCACGTCTGGACCCGGGGGCGGCGCGACCTCGCGCTCTACCTGCAGAGCCGGGTCTCCGAGGTGTTCCAGTGCGACATCCACCCGGCCGCCCGGATCGGCCGGGGCGTGTTCCTCGACCACGCCACCGGCCTGGTGGTCGGCTCGACCGCGGTGATCGAGGACGACGTGTCGATCCTCCACGGGGTAACGCTCGGCGGCACCGGCAAGCAGCGCGGCGATCGCCATCCCAAGATCCGCCGCGGCGTGATGATCGGCGCCGGCGCCAAGATCCTGGGCAATATCGAGGTCGGCGCCTGCGCCCGGGTGGCGGCGGGTTCGGTGGTGCTGCGGCCGGTCCCGGCCAACACCACGGTGGTCGGCGTGCCGGCCCGCGTCGTCGGCACCGCGGGCTGCGACGATCCGGCCCGGGCCATGGACCAGCTGGTCGCCCTCGATCAGTTCATCCATGTGGGCGACGGGATCTGACACCCGACGAGGCTGCGCTTGCCGCTCCGCCGCTTGCGTGGCAAGCCCTCCGCCGATCCGGGCGTCAGCGCCGTACCGTCATCGTCGCCATGGGAGGCCAGACAGCGTGACCAAAGCCGAGACCGCGAAGCTGCAGGACTACCTGCGCCGCAAGTTCGCCAACAACAACATCCGCCTGACCGCGATGAAGACCGGCGATTCCGCCGAGGTGTTCATCGGCGAGGAATCGATCGGCGTCATCGCCGACGACAAGGAGGACGGCGACGATTCCTTCGTCTTCCGCATGGCGATCCTCGACATCGACCTCGAGGAAGAGGCCTGACGCACCCGTCGCGGGCCGGGTTCCACCGGCCCGCGCCTGTGTACGGGTTAAGGCTAACCCGCGTGATTGCTTAACAATCAGTAAACCGTGTGGCTAAACTGCGCGCAGCCTTTTCAGGAGCGCGAATAATGGTCCTCACGCCTGCGGCCCTCGAATCGATCCGGACCCTGTTCATCGGCCTCGCCCTGTCCGGGCTGATCGCCAGCGCCTTCGAGCTGTTCGCCGCCCGGCGCGCGAGCTTCAGCCTGCTGGAGCGGGGCGGCCTGCCGGCGGTGGCGGCCCTGCCGATGCTGGCCTTCTCGGCCCCGTTCATCATCCTGCGCAACACCCTGCGCGGCCGGAAGATCGAGGGCCGCCCGATGCCGTTCGTGATGCTGGCCACCGTCATCGCCTGCGGCTGGGGCCTGCTCTCGGGTCGGGTCGCCCTCGACCTCGCGGCGATGCTGGTCGGCGCCTGAGGACCCATCAGGGCTCCGCGGTCGCCACCTGCGCTGCCCCGTCCCGGCCCTCCAGAGAGACCCAGGCCGTCCCGTCCTGGCCCGCGCGCTTGATGAAGCTGTAGCCGGTGCGCCGCCACGGGCGGATCACGTCGGTCTTGTTGTCGAGGATGAAATCGCCCTGATCGGTGCGCACCGTCAGCACCGCGTGGCCGGCATTGGTCTCGTCGATCACCACGGTCATCAGCAGGGCCCGCCGGGGCAGGCCGCGCTCGGCCAGCATACGGCGCTTGAGCAGCTGGTAATCCTCGCAATCGCCGAACCCGTCATCCGGAAAATCCCAGCGGTCGACGACGCCCCAATGCGCTTGGTCGGTGATCGGCCGGATGCGGCTGTTGACCCGGTGATTGACGCTGCGCAGCGTCCGCCACACCGCCACGGTGAGCGGGATCGCGGCCGGCTGCGCGGCGTCGATGGCGCACTCTTCCGGCAGGCGCCCACAGAATTCGGTCCAGCCCGCGATCGCGCCGACGGGGCCGTTGGCTTCGGGGGCGGTCGCGCCCTCCGGCAGGGTCAGGCGGGCATGGGCGTGGGTGTTGGCGCCGCCCAGCATCAGGATCGTGCCGACCAGGGCAAGGCTCGCAGCCTGGCGGGCTCGGCGCAGCGGCGTCGACCATCCGCGCCAGTGCGGCGCGAGGAGCGCGAGAGCCGGAATCCCACCATCCGCGTGCCGCATGGATCACGCCCCATCGACCGATGATGACGGGAAGGTGACACGCGCGCGTGCAACGCACAATGGCTAAAGGTGGGAGAATAAACGCTCGAGGCCGGGGATGGGTTCCACGCCAGGAGGGTGTTGCATCCGCGTTGCTGCAATCCACAGCATGCGCTGGCGGAATGGCCGCCCTGCTCCTCTCCGGAAAGTCTTGATTCCACCGAGCTTTGCCGGCTTGAGACAGGGGAGCCCCGCGCTGAGATTCGCGGGTGGATCAGAAGCTCCGCAAGAACCCGGCCATCCCATCGCGGGATCGCCGTCAGGCCAGAGAAGGATTTCACGATGCAGCCCGCCATCCAGCAGGTGATCAGAGCGCTCGCCGAGGATGGCCGGGCGGGTGCCATCGGCATCGCCGAGCACGCCGTGGAAGCCTACCTGGCCAGCTCGCCCACCGAAGGCGACCGCGCCCTGTCCCGCGACATCCTGGTGCGCGACCTCGCCAGTCTCCGGGGCATCGCCCCGCACCTGGCCGGCTTCATCGGTCGGGTCGAGACCTTCGTGGCGACCCTCGCGCAGCCCTCGCTGAGCCGCGCCGCCTGACGAAGACTTCTCGGGACGCTATCCCGAACCCTGCCAAAGGGCCTGAGGCCCTGCCCTTTCAAGGTGTTTGCGGCAGTGGACTGTCCCGCTTGCCCCACGGCGCTTGGTTCTCGCAGAGCCCGGTCTGGAAACAACCCTGTCATCCCGGGGCCGCGAAGCGGAGCCCGGGATCCAGAAACACCGTTGGGCCAAGGACTTGCGCCGTCGGCGGCTCTGGATCCCGGGCTCGCCTGCGGCGCCCCGGGATGACAGGGTGGAGGCTGATGCCTCCGTGGAAATCCGGGATTCTAAGCGATCCCGCTTTCACCTCCGTGCCGTCCCTGCCACGCTTCTCTTGGCGAGGATCGCGGGCGGGCCATCGGACCTGCGATCCGAGCCGATTGATCCACTTGGGACAATCCAGGACCACGGCCCAATCCGAACACCTTGAGAGGGCTGAGCCTGACGCCCTTTGGAAGCCCCTGACTTGCTGGCTGGCCGAAAGCCCAATCAGCGGTTCGCCGTGGTGACCGGAGAGGTGACGCCGCCGAGCGACACCCAGGCCGTCGCATCCTGACTCTCGCGCTTGATGAACACGTAGCCGGTCTTGTGCCAGGCCTCGATCACGCTGGTCTTGTTGTCGAGGATCAGGTCGCCGCGGTCGGTGATCAGGGTCAGGACCGCGTGGCCCTCGCCCTTCTCGTCGATCACCACGGTCATCCGCATCGCCCGCCGCGGCAGACCGGCCTCGGCCAGCAGGTGGCGCTTGAGCAGCTGGAAATCCTCGCAATCGCCGATGCCGTCCTCGGCGAGGTCCCAGCGGTCGGCGACGTGGAGATGCTCCATGTCGGTCTGCGGCTCGACCGACTTGTTCACCCGGCGGTTGATCGAGACGATCGTCGCCCAGATCGCCGGGTTGAGGCTGATGCGCGCCGGCTCGCTCCGGTCGACGGCGCATTCCGCCGCGTAGGCTTGGCAGAACGTCACCCACGCCGCGATCGGGCGGGCGTCGCCGAGCACCTTGGCGCCGGTTTCCGCAGGCAGGCTCGCCAGGGTCTGGGCCTCGGCGGTGACCGCGAGGCCGAACAGCACCAGCGCGCCGGCGAGCGTCACCCGAACCGTCTTGAGAAGCCCCGCACCCATCGAACCCGTCCTCGCTGCTGAGGACAGGATTGCGCCGCAGAGCCTCCGCGGCGCTGAAGCGGATCGGCGCAATTTTATCGATTCGCCGGTGGCGGCGGCGTCTAGCGCGACAACGTCGACGGGGGACTTGAGAACCCCGGCGAATGCGCGGCTTCCGGTTCGGAAACCGGAAACCTTGAGCGTTCCTTCAGGGGCCCAGCAGCTTCACGAAGGCGGCACCGGCCCCGAAGAACGCGGCGCCGGCCGCCATCCCGGCGAGGCCGATCTGCCAGGGGGCAAGCGCGCGGTCGCGCTCCAGCTTCGCCGCCTCGGCCATCAGCTTCTTCTGCTCGGCCACGAATTTTTGCGACTCTTCGATCGCGCGCAGCACCCGCGTGACCTGCTCGGCGAAATCGAGCGAGTCGGGAGCGGACGTGTCGGCCATCGACCCTGATTCCCCAGCGTTCCGGTGACGATAACCTGAGGGCTCCTCGGCGCGACGGCAAGGGGCTCACACGCGCCCGGGACGATCGTCGATCCGGCTGCAGGAGCCGGATCGACGGCCGCCCTCACCCCGCCGTCTGGTCGAGCTTGCGCTCCGTCTCGCCCTTCAGCTCGGGAAAATCCGCCTGCGTATAGGCGCGGCCCCGGTGCGGATCCTCGGTCACGCCGTCATGCTCCAGGCGGCGCAGCTGCACCCGGCGGATCTTGCCCGAGATGGTCTTGGGCAGCTCGGTGACGAATTCGAGCCCGCGCAGGCGCTTGAACGTCGCCAGCCGGGCGTTGGTGAAGCGGAAGATATCGAGCGCCGTCTCGGGGCCGGCCGAGGCGCCGGCCACCAGCGAGACATAGGCCTTCGGGATCGTGTGGCGCATCGGATCCGGGATCGGCACCACTGCGGCTTCCGCCACCGCCGGATGCTCGATCAGCACGCTCTCCAGCTCGAACGGGCTGATCCGGTAGCCCGATGACTTGAAGACGTCGTCGGCGCGGCCGACGAAGGTGTAGCAGCCCTGGCCGTCCACGAAGGCGACGTCGCCGGTGTGGTAGAGCGCGCCGTCCGCGCCGGACAGGTTGCCGATGCCGTCGTCGTAGCCCTGCATCAGGCCGGCGGGGCGGTGGGCGCCGAGTTCCAGGCAGACCTCGCCCTCGCTGGCCGGCTCGCCGTCGGCGTCGAGCACGCGCACCCGGTAGCCGGGCAGCGGACGGCCGAGGGCGCCGGGTACGACCGGCTGTCCGGGGGTGTTGGCCATCAGGGCCGTGGTCTCGGTCTGGCCGTAGCCGTCGCGGATCGTGACGCCCCAGGCGTCCTTCACGCGCTCGATCACCTCGGGGTTCAGCGGCTCGCCGGCGGCGCAGACCTCGCGCAAAGCCAGCGTCCGGCCGGTCAGGTCCTCCTGGATGATCATCCGCCAGACGGTCGGCGGCGCGCAGAGCGTGGTGGCGCGGGTGCGCTCCAATTGCGTCAGCAGCGCCGCCGCGTTGAACGGCGCCTGGTTGATCACCAGGATGGTCGCGCCGGCATTCCAGGGGGCGAAGAACGACGACCAGGCGTGCTTGGCCCAGCCGGGCGAGGAGACGTTGCAATGCACGTCCCCGGGCTGGAGCCCGAGCCAGTACATGGTCGAGAGCGCCCCTACCGGATAGGAGCGGTGGCTGTGGCGCACCAGCTTCGGCTTCGCGGTGGTGCCGGAGGTGAAGTAGAGCAGCAGCGGATCTTCGGCCGCTGTGGGTCCGTCAGGCGTGAAGGTCTCGGGCGCGCCGAACGCGTCGTCGTAGGCGCTCCAGCCGTCGGTCGCCGCGCCGGTGACGATGCGGATCGCGCCGCCGGTCTCAAGGCCTGAGAAGCGCCCGAGCTGCTCGGGCCCGGCCACGATCGCCCGGGGCCGGCCGCGGGCCAGGCGGTCGGCGAGCTCGTCCGCCGTGAGCAGAGTGGTGGCCGGGATGACCACGGCCCCGAGCTTCATCGCCGCCAGCATGGTCTCCCACAGGGCCGGGACGTTGCCGAGCAGCAGGAGCAGGTGGTCGCCGCGCTTCAGCCCGAGCCCGCGCAGGTGGTTGGCGACCTGGTTGGACCGGGTGGCGATCTGCCCGTAGGTCAGGCTCTGTTCGGCGCCGCTGGCGGCCTCGACGATGTGCAGCGCGGTGCGGTCGCGGCTCTCGGGCCCGGCGAGCTCGGCGTCAAACCAGTCGAGCGCCCAGTTGAACGGCACCGGGTCCGGCCAGGCGAAGGCCGAAACCGCCGCCGCATAGTCGGTGCGATGGGCCAGCAGCAGATCGCGGGCCTCCCGGAAGCTAGGCATGGTCGTTCCCCCCGTCGTTCTTGTTCGGCCGGCAGATCCGGCCCCTCCCGCCCTCAGGCGGGAATCAGGTCCTCACCGGCCTCGCCGCGCGCGAGGCGCTGCACCATGCCGGCGTGGAAATGGCGGATCTCGTCGGCGATCGCCTCCACCGCGCGGCTGTTGCGGGGGAAATCGTCGGCGTTGAGCCCGATCAGGCCGGCGGTGTAGCCGGTCTCGTTGTTGTCGAATGGGTCGGCATAGAGCCAGGTCCACCAGTCCCGGGCCGGGACCAAGCTCGCGCCGGGCTTGACCCGCAGCGCCGCCAGGAACCGGAAATGCCGGATCAGCTCCTTGCGCCAGACCGCCCGTGTCTCCGCGGCCACGTCGAAGGCCAGCAGCTTCACGAGATGCTCGTTGATGGTCTCCTCCCGCCCGCGCGCCTTCTGGGCGACGATCGCGCGCGGGAAGGCCATCTCGAAGCGGGCTTCGCTATCGCGGTCCAGGACGTCCATCGCCCATGCCCCCGCTCAGGTGTTCTCGAACCGGGCCGGCCGCTTCTCCACGAAGGCGGCCATGCCCTCCTTCTGGTCCTTGGTGGCGAACATCGCGTGGAAGACCCGGCGCTCGAAGCGCACGCCCTCGGTGAGGGTGGTCTCGTAGGAGCGGTTGACCGCCTCCTTGGTCATCATGGCGATCGGCAGCGACATGGACGCGATGGTCTCGGCCGCCTTCAGCGCCTCGTCGAGCAGCTGGTCCGCCGGGATCACCCGCGAGACCAGGCCGGCGCGCTCGGCCTCGGCGGAATCCATCATCCGGCCGGTCAGGCACATCTCCATGGCCTTCGACTTGCCGACGAAGCGGGTGAGCCGCTGGCTGCCGCCGATCCCCGGCATGACGCCGAGCTTGATCTCGGGCTGGCCGAACTGCGCCGTGTCGGCGGCCAGGATGAAGTCGCACATCATGGCGAGCTCGCAGCCGCCGCCCAGCGCGTAGCCCGCGACCGCGGCGACGATCGGCGTGCGCAAAGCCGTGAACCGCTCCCAGTCGGCGAAGCGGTCTTGCGCATACATCTCGGCGTAGGTCGCGTGCTGCATCTCCTTGATGTCGGCCCCGGCCGCGAAGGCCTTGGCCGAGCCGGTGATGACGATGCAGCCGATGCCCGGATCGGCATCCGCCTCGGTCGCCGCCCGGATCACCTCGCGGGTGAGCTGCGCGTTGATGGCGTTGAGCGCCTTCGGGCGGTTCAGGGTGATCAGCAGGACGCGCCCGCGCGTCTCCGTCAGGATCGTCTCGTAGGCGTCCATCACGACTCACTCCCTGCACCGCGAAGCATACGGATGATCGCGGAAAAGTCCTCTCCCCCGTGGCCGAGGCCCTCGAACAGCCCGTAGATCTGCGCGGCCTCGGCGCCGAGCGGCGTCGCCGCCCCCGAGGCGAGGGCCGCCGCCTGCGCCAGCCGGAGATCCTTCAGCATCAGCGCGGCGGCGAAGCCCGGCTTGTAGCCGGCATTGGCCGGGGAGGTCGGCACCGGGCCCGGCACCGGGCAGTAGGTGGTCAGCGACCAGCACTGGCCCGAGGAGACCGAGGCGACGTCGTAGAGCGCCTGGTGCGACAGCCCGAGTTTTTCGCCGAGCGCGAAGGCCTCGCTGACGCCGATCATCGAGATTCCGAGGATCATGTTGTTGCAGATCTTGGCCGCCTGCCCGGCGCCGGCCGCGCCGCAATGGAACACGTTCTTGCCCATGGCCTTCAAAAGCGGCTCGGCCTTCGCGAAGGCGGCCTCCGCTCCGCCGGCCATGAAGGTCAGCGTCCCGGCCTTGGCGCCCCCGGTCCCGCCGGAGACCGGCGCATCCACGGACAGGCAGCCCCGCGCCTCGGCGAGTCCGTGGGCCTTGCGCGAACTCTCGACATCCACGGTCGAGGAATCGATCAGCAGGGTGCCGGCGGGCAGCGCGTCGGCGAGCTGGGTCCAGACCTCGACCACGTGCCGCCCGGCGGGCAGCATGGTGACCACCACCTCCGCCCCCTCGGCCGCCTCCAGGGCCGAGCCCGCGACCGCGATGCCCGCGGCCCGGGCCGCCTCCAGGGAGGCCGGCGCCAGGTCGAACCCGCGCACGGTGTGCCCCGCCTTCACGAGGTTGGCCGCCATGGGCCCGCCCATGTTGCCGAGACCGATGAACCCGATGGTCTGTGCCATCATACCCCTCCCATTCGCTTTTTCGTGCCCCTCCCAACCATCCCCTCATCCTGAGGTGCGGCGAAGCCGCCTCGAAGGAGGGCTCCAGGGATCGCGCGGCGACTGGAGGGCTCCTTCGAGGCCCAGCGATCCTATGGATCGCCGGGCGCCTCAGGATGAGGTGGGTGGTGGGAGAGGCGGCCTCACATCACACCGGCCCCGTGCGGCCTTGCGAAAACACCGGCTCCGCCCGTGGCTCGAGCCAGTGGGCGATCCGAGCCGGGTCGACCGCGTCGAGACTCGGCGGGTTCCAGCGCGGGCTCTTGTCCTTGTCGATCACCGCGGCCCGGATGCCCTCGCGGAAATCGCCCTCCTCCAGCAGCGCCAGCGAGGCGTGGAACTCACGCTCCAGGCAGGCTTCGAGGTTGGGCGAACGCCGGCCGAGGCGCAGCAGGCAGAGGGTCAGGACCAGGCTCGACGGGGACTTGGTCAGCAGGGTCTTGCGGGTCGCCGCCGCGAAGTCGGACCCGTCTGCCTCCAGGGCGGACAGGATCTCGTCGACCATGTCGAAGGCGAAGCAGCGATCGATGGTCTCGCGATGCTGCGCCAGGGGCGGTTCGCCGGGCTCGCGCGCCAAACGGCCGATCGCGTCCCGCACGCCCGCGTCGCCGGCATCGGGGGGCAGCGCCGAGAGCGCGTCGATCAGGTCCGGCAGCGCCTGCACGGGCACCAGCAGGTCGGCAAGCCCGCAAAAAATCGCGTCGGCGGCACCGACCGGCTCGCCGGTGAGGCCGAGATAGGTGCCGATCTGGCCGGGCGCCCGCGGCAGCAGCCAGGTGCCGCCGACATCCGGCAGGTAGCCGATGCCGGTTTCCGGCATGGCGACGTTGGAGCGTTCGGTGACGACCCGGTGGGCGGCATGCCCCGCGAGGCCGACGCCTCCGCCCATGGTGATGCCGTCCATCACCGCCACGAACGGTTTTTCGTAAGCCGCGATCCGCGAATCCAGCCGGTACTCGTCCCGCCAGAATTCTTCCGCGAAGGCGGTGCCGGGGTTCTCGTACAGGCCGCGCAGGTCGCCTCCGGCGCAGAGGCCGCGCTCGCCCTCGCCGGTGAGCAGGACCGCGGCGAGGCCGGGATCGGCGGAGAACTGGTTCAGAGCCGCGTCGATCGCCAGGACCATCCCGTGGGTCAGGGCGTTCAAGGCCTTGGGCCGGTCGAGGCGCAGCCGCCCCAGCGCGCCGACGCGCTCGACGATCACATCGCTCATCAGCGTCCCCCGGTCAGCGCGCGGGCGATGATCACCCGCATGATCTCGTTGGTGCCTTCGAGAATCTGGTGCACGCGTAGGTCGCGGACGATCTTCTCGATCCCGTACTCGGCGAGATAGCCGTAGCCGCCATGGAGTTGCAGGGCCTGGTTGGCGACCTCGAAGGCGGCATCCGTCACGTGGCGCTTGGCCATGGCGCAGAGCTGCGTGGCGGCGGGGTCCTTGGCATCGAGCGCCGCAGCGGCGTGGCGCAGGAAGGTGCGCGAGACCTCCAGGGCGGTCGCCATGTCGGCGAGCCGGAACTGGAGCGCCTGGAAGTCCGTGAGCTTCGCCCCGAAGGCGCGCCGGTCGCCCATATAGGCCAGGGTCTTGTCGAGGGCCGACTGGGCGCCCCCCAGGGCGCAGGCGGCGATGTTGAGCCGGCCGCCGTCGAGGCCGCTCATGGCGATGCGGAAGCCCTGGCCCTCCGCGCCCAGGCGGTTGGCTACCGGCACCCGGCAGCCGTCGAACCGCACGGCCCGGGTCGGCTGCGCGTTCCAGCCCATCTTGCGCTCTTCCGCACCGAAGGAGAGGCCGGGCGTCCCCTTCTCGACCACGATCGCCGAGATGCCCTTCGGCCCCGCCTCGCCGGTGCGGACCATGCAGACGTAGAGGTCGCTGACGCCGGCGCCGGAGATGAACTGTTTCTCGCCGGTGAGCACGTAATGATCGCCGTCGCGCTCGGCGCGGGTGCGGAGCGCCGCCGCGTCGGAGCCCGAGCCCGGCTCGGTCAGGCAGTAGCTGGCGATGGTCTCCATGCCCATCAGGGCCGGGATCCAGCGCTGGCGCTGGTCCGCGTCGCCGTAGGCGTCGATCATCCAGGCGCACATGTTGTGGATCGACAGGAACGCCGCCACGGTCGGGCAGCCGGTGCTCAGCGCCTCGAAGATGAGGGCGGCATCGAGCCGCGACAGGCCCGAGCCGCCGACATCCTCGCGCACGTAGATGCCGGCCATGCCGAGCGCCGCGGCCGCCCGCAGGGTCTCGACCGGAAACGTCTTGTCCCGGTCCCAGTCGAGGGCGTGCGGCGCGATATGCTCGGCCGCGAAGCCGAGCGCCATCTCGCGGATCGCAGTCCGGTCCTCATCGAGCCCGAAACTCATGGGCATCACTCCAATAGGTCAGAACGGACGCTTCCCTCCCCCCTCTGCGGGGGAGGGTGGCCCCTGCGTCAGCAGGGGTCGGGAGAGGGGA
>NZ_JAKSYK010000144.1:0-61817 GCF_022829425.1 Methylobacterium sp. J-072
CCCTCCCCCGCAGAGGGGGGAGGGAGAGCGGGTGGCAGATCCCGATCGGGGGACTCCGACCCTGTGGCCGACACGGTGGAACCGGCATGGCCGGACCGCCCTACTATAATTCCAAGCCGGTCCCTTGCTGCGGCGCAGGGCCGGCGCCACGTCAGGCGCGAGAAGGCCGATGACGAGCCAGAACGATATCCGGGACGGGGATTCCCGCCCCCTGCATCACGCCAAGGGCGAAACGCCGGAGGTGATGTACGTCCCGCGCTACACCGGCGTTCAGCGCGTGAACCACTGGATCACCGCGATCCTGTTCACCCTGCTGACCCTCTCCGGCCTGGCGATGTTCACGCCCTACCTGTTCTCGCTGACCGGCCTGTTCGGCGGCGGGCAGGCGACGCGGGCGATCCATCCGTGGTTCGGCGTCGCCCTGGCGGTGAGCTTCTTCTTCCTGTTCGTGCGCTTCTGGCGGCTCAACATCCCCAACAAGGACGATGTCGCGTGGTCGATGAAGATCGGCGACGTGGTCACCAACCGGGAGGACCGCCTGCCCGAGCTCGGCAAGTACAATGCCGGCCAGAAGGGCGTGTTCTGGGGCCAGACCGCGCTGATCGGGGTGATGTTCGTCACCGGCCTGGTGATCTGGAACACCTATTTCGGCGGCCTCACCACGATCGAGACCCAGCGCTGGGCGCTGCTCGCCCACTCGCTCGCCGCCGCGATCGCCATCGCGATCATCGTGGTCCACATCTACGCCGGCATCTGGGTGCGCGGCACCGGCCGGGCGATGGTCCGCGGCACGGTCACGGGCGGCTGGGCCTACCGGCATCACCGCAAGTGGTTCCGGCAGATCGCCGGCGCCAAGGTGCGCCGGGGCTCGGTGGACAAGCGCGGATCCTGAGGCGTGGCCAATTTCTTTAGGCGGAAGCCCGCGGCTCCGGCCGAGACGACGCCCCCCGCTTCCGAGCCAAAACCCCGGCGGCGGGATTTCAGCGAGCTGAAGCCCGATCCCGACAAGATCGGGATCTCCGGCTCTGTGCCGTTCGTGCGGTTGCCCGATCCCGCAACGCTGTTCGCCGACCGGGCCGCACGCCTGACGGCCGCCGCCCCCGGGCATCCGCTGGAGGCCTATCTCCGGTTCGTCGCAGAGGTGGCCCGGGCGCAGGCGTCCGTGCAGACGGCCTTCCCGCCCGCCGAGGCGCCGGCCGTGTCCGACATGGCCCTGCGTGCCGAGCACGGCATGCCACCCCTGTCGCGGCACCGGCTGGAGGCGGATCCGGGCTTCGACGCCTGCCTCACCGCCCTGCTGCAACAGCTCGACCTGTCCGTGTCCCCGGAGGCATCCCAGGCGGCGCGGGCGAGCCTGCTGGCGGCCTCCCCGGCGGACCGACTCGATCTGGCGGTGCAGGTCGTGGAAGGCGGGCTGCCGATGGAGCGGATCGCCGAATGCGTGTTCGTGGCCGCGGCCCTGCAGGTCCGGTTCGCCCAGGACGCGGCGCGCCTCGATGCATCGGTCCTGAAGCCCGTGGCCGACGGCGTCTGCCCGTGCTGCTGCGGCGCGCCGGTGGCGAGCGTGGTGGTGAGCTGGACCCCCGCCGACAAGGCCCGGTACCTGAGCTGCTCGGTCTGCGGCACCCTGTGGAACCACGTCCGGATCCGCTGCACCGCCTGCGGCTCCGGCGAGGGCATCAGCTATTACGGACTCGACGAGGTGTCCAAGGACGTCCAGGTCGAGACCTGCACGACCTGCCACAGCTACATCAAGCACCTGCACCAGCACCGGGCGCCGGCGCTCGACCCGGTGGCGGACGACATCGCCTCCTACGGCCTCGACCTGAAGATCGCCGAGGACGGTTTTCGCCGTGCGGGCTTGAACTTGCTGTTCATCGTCTGAGAGCCGATTCGACCGGTCTTTCCCATCCTCACCCTCATCCTGAGGCGACGGAGCGAAGCGGAGGCCTCGAAGGAGCCCTCCAGGAATCGCGCGGCTGGCTGGAGGGCTCCTTCGAGGCTGCTACGCAGCACCTCAGGATGAGGGGAGGGATCAGGACAACCGTTGTCCGACCGAGGTCGCGACGTCAAACAGGCTCTCAGTCCCGGATCCACAAAATCCGGGATCGTGTGCGGGTGCAGGGCGGAGCCCTGCGAAGTCTCAACGATACCCGTACCGGCTCTTGGCGGAGGCCAGGAGGTGAAGCGCCTCGCCGGACTTGCCGGCGGCGCATGCCGCGGCGGCCTGGCTGAGGTCGGCGTTGAAGGTGTCGCCCACCGGCTTGTTGAGGTTGCCGGTCGCCACGTCGCTGTCGACGATGGCCTTCGTGCGCGCGATCTCCGGACCGCAGCCGCTGCCCGTGGGGAGAGTCAGGGGCGCCGGAACGATCGGCGAGGGCTCGGAGACCTTGGGCGCGGAACGCTGCTGACAGGCGCCCAGCGTCGCGGCGGCAAGAACGACGAGACTGAGGCGCATCGGGAGACGGGACGCGGGCACGGCGATCATCCTGTTGCGGCGCACCGGCTGCGCCGCCGGGGTTTTGAGCCGAGCTTGGCAGTGGGTCAATCACCCCGGCGGCATGCCTGCGCGCTGCGATGATCGCAGATCGCGTTCAGAATCATCTGTGGCCCGATGAGAGGCCCGGTCCAGACCTGAGACGCGCCCGCCCTCTCACCGGAGGACGCGGGTCCCCTCTCCCGTGCGGGAGAGGGACAGGGTGAGGGATCAGGACTTTCCGGAAGCGGCGTACCCCTCACCCCAACCCTCTCCCGCACGGGAGAGGGGGCGCGTCGAGCCCTGCACCGGCGCGGGCGCTTGAGCGCTCTACTTGGCCTTGTCCGCCAGCGCCTTCAGGCCCGAGTCGTAGATGCCCTGGATGGCGTCGACCGCCACGGTGTCGGGGGCGCCCTTGGCGTTGAAGGTGCCGCTCCAGGTCACCTTGGAGCCCGCGCCCTCGGGGGCGACCGCCAGCGTCGACTTGTAGTCGGCGACCGGCAGCGGGCCGTCCAGGATCGTGTAGGTGTAGCTCATCACCTTGTCGTCGCGGGAGACCTGCTCCTCCTTGAGGGTGCCGCCGCCCTTCAGGCTGAGCGTGCGGACCTTCAGGCCGTCCTTGTCGGACAGGACGCACTTTTCGATGGCCGGGTGCCAGTCGCCGATGCCGCAGAACTCGCCGATCGTCTGCCAGACCTTGGCCGGCGGCGCGGCGATGTCGGCCGAGCGTGTCACCTCCAGGGCATGGCCCGCCCCGGTGGAGGCGGCCAGCGCCAGGGCAGCGAGGGGCAGGGGCCGGCTGAAAGCGAAGGGCATCGGGGGGTCTCCATCCATATCGATCGCGGCGGGCGCCGCGCAGGCTCTAGGGGCCGCGCAGGAGCTAGGCCGGGATGCCCGCCGGGGCAATGGGCCGGGCGGACAGGGGTGGGCGGCCGCGCTCAGACGACGCGGTGGGTGGGGGAGCCGGCAACGCGGATCCCGAACGCTCCCCTCATCCTGAGGTGCCGGGCGATCGAAGATCGCTTGGCCTCGAAGGAGCGCTCCAGGGATCGCAGTGACGTCTGGAGGGCTCCTTCGAGGGCGCCGCTACGCGCCGCCGCCTCAGGATGAGGGCGTGGGTGGGAAGGACCGACCAGGCCGCTGCCCTACCACCCCTCCCCGACATCCACCTCGACCGGATAGCCATAGCCCGGCACCGGCGCGTAGGCCGGGCGCACGGCGGTGCGAGCGTAGGAGGCCGGGAGCGGGCGGCGGCCCATCTGGTCGAGATCGGCGAAGCTGTCATCCGGCGCGTCGAGATCGCGGCTCCGGGCGACCCGGCGGCTGCGCGTGCTGCGCTCGGCCACCAGGGCGTCGGCGCCCTCGATCTGGACGCGGGTCCGGTTCATCCCCTGGACCTTCACGAGGTTGAACAGGGTCGCGGCGTTGCGCACCGACAGGCGCACGCAGCCATGCGAGGCCGCGCGGCCGAGGCTGCGGACGTGGTTGGTGCCGTGGATCGCGTGGCCCTGATTGGTGAAGAACATCGCGAACGGCATGGGCGCGTCGTCCCACTCCTTCGAGAAGTGGGTGCGCTCCATCCGGAACGGCCGATAGGAGCCGGACGGGGTGTCGTAGGCCTCGACGCCCGTGGAGACCGGCCAGGTATAGCGCCGCTGCCCGTCGACCGAGACCTCCATCCGCTGGGCGGATTTGTCGACGCTGATGAGCACATCCGCCCGTGCCGCCGGCGACGCGGCGCCCCACAGGAGCAATCCGGACAGGACCGAGACCAGACCGATACGCATGCACGACCTCGATGGATGAGCAAAGACGGATTTCAGATAGGCTAAGCTATTGGCAACGCCAAGGTTCCTGGGCGTAAACCTGCGGACGCAGGGTTCGACTGCGTAGGCGGATCGGCGTTCGCAAGGGTGGCGCGCACGGCCTTCGGCACGGAAGATGCGGCCGTTGACAGGCGCCCCAGGCCGGGCGCCTCCTAACCCATCCCTGACCCGGAGATCCCATGGCTCTCGACCCCGCCCTCGCCGCCGAGATCGAAGCCTCCGTGGCCGAAGGCTTCGCCGACCAGGTGGCGCACACGCAGGACCTGGTCCGGTTCGCTTCGCTGCGCGGGGCCGAGCATGCCTGCCAGGATTACGTGTTCGGCGCGTTCCGGGCCCGGGGCTACGCCACCGAGCGCTTCGCCATGGACCGCGCCGCCATCGCGGCCCATCCGGGCGGCTCGAAGATCGACGAACGCCACTCGGACGCCCCGATCGTCGTCTGCCACCACCGCCCCCAGACCGAGACCGGGCGCTCGCTGATCCTGCAGGCCCATGTCGACGTGGTGCCGGTGGGTCCCCTCGACCTGTGGACGCATCCGCCCTTCGACCCGGTGATCGCGGGCGACTGGCTCTACGGCCGCGGCGGCGGCGACATGAAGGCCGGCCACGCCGCCAACCTGTTCGCCCTCGACGCGCTCGCCCGCCTCGGCCTCCAGCCCGCCGCCGCGGTGACGATCCAGTCGGTGGTCGAGGAGGAATCCACCGGCAACGGTGCGTTGGCCACCCATCTGCGCGGCTACCGGGCCGACGCCGTGCTGATCCCGGAGCCCGAGGACGAGAAGCTGGTGCGCGCCAATACCGGCGTGCTGTGGTTCACCGTCGAGGTGCGGGGCGTGCCGGTGCATGTCCGCGAGATGGGCGCCGGCGCCAACGCCATCGACGCCACCTACCGGGTGATCGGCGCCCTGCGGGACCTCGAGGCGCGCTGGAACGCCGAGAAATCCGAGCACCGCCACTTCGAGGCGGAGGACCACCCGATCAATCTCAATATCGGCCGGATCGAGGGCGGCGACTGGGCCTCCTCGGTTCCGGCCTGGTGCCGGATCGACTGCCGGGTCGCGCTCTATCCGGGCGTCCCGGCGGCCCGGGCCGCCGCCGAGATCGAGGCCGCGGTCGCGAACTTCGCCCGCACCGACCCGTTCCTCGGCAACAGCCCGCCGCGCGTGGCCTTCAACGGCTTCTTCGCCGAGGGCTACGTGCTGGAGGAGGGCTCCGAGGCGGAAGCCGTGCTCGGCCGCGCCCACGAACGGGCGATGGGCACCAAGCTGCAGAGCTTCATGTCGCCGAGCTACCTCGATGCGCGAGTGCACGCCCTCTACGACCGGGTGCCGGCCCTGTGCTACGGGCCGAGCGCCCAGAACATCCACGGCTTCGACGAGCGCGTGAGCCTCGCTTCAGTGAAGCGCTGCACCACCGCGATGGCGTTGTTCGTGGCTGAGTGGTGCGGGACCGAGCGGCGGCCGGGCTGAAGTTTTTGGACGTTGTTTTTTGAGGGACCTGGGTTCGGTCTTCCGTATGGGGCGCGTCGCGGCTCGCACAAGCTGATGTGAGACTATCTTAGCCCGTGCGGGAGAGGGACCCACGCCTCGACCGGCGATGGGTGCCTCAGATCAGGGAACCAGCCGATCCGCCCGGAGCCGGGTGAACAGGTCGTAGAACGCGTCGTCGGTGGGCTGGTAGGCCGTAAAGCCCAGGCGGCGGCTCTTGCTCATGTCGGTGACGACCTCGATCGGCCGGCCGAGATCGGCGTCGGTGTGCCAGGGCGAGGCCAGTTTTTCGAGGTCCGGCTCGGCTAGGTTATGGCGCTTGGCGATCTCGGCCCAGGCCGGACCGTCCTGCGCCATCCGCTCCTCCAGCGGCCGGACCGTGCCGTCGAACGGCACCGCCTCGATCCCGAACCAGTCGGCGATCCGGCCCCACATCCAGCTCCAACGGAAGACGTCGCCGTTGACGACGTTGAACGCTTCGTTGGCGGCCTTCGGCTCGGTAGAGGCCCAGAGCAGCTGGCGGGCGAGCAGCCTTGCGTCGGTCATGTCGGTGAGCCCGTTCCACTGGGCGGCCGAGCCCGGGAAGGTGAAGGGGCGCCCCAGCTCGCGGCACAGGGTGGCGTAGCAGGCCAGTGTCGTGCCCATGTTCATGGCGTTGCCGACCGCCTTGCCGATGATCGTGTGCGGGCGGTGCACGCTCCAGGTGAAGCCGTCCCGGGCGCTGGCATCGAACACCGCGTCCTCCTGGGCATAGTAAAAGTTCTCGATGTCGAGCCGGCCCTGGTCCTCGCGGAACGGCGTCTGCGGCAGGGTGCCTTTGCCATAGGCCTCGAACGGGCCGAGATAATGCTTCAGCCCGGTCACCAGGGCGACGTGGCGGACGCTCTTCTGCGGCCGCAGGGCGTCGAGCAGGTTCTCGATCATGGCCCGGTTGACCCGGATCATCTCGGCCTCGGTCGGGCGCCGCTGCCAGGTCGCCAAAAAGACGTGGCTCGGGGCGAGGCCGGCCAGCGCCGTCTCCAGGGAGGCCGGATCCTGCAGGTCGGCCACCACCGGCTCGACCCCGGCCAGATCCACCGGCTTGCGGGCGAGCCCCGCGACCCGCCAGCCTTCCTCGACGAGCAGCGCCCCGGTGGCGCTCCCGACGATCCCGCTGGCGCCGACGATCAGGGCGGTGTTCGACATGCACATCCTCTCGACCCGGCTCACATCCCGGTTGAGCGGCAGATGCGGCCGGCACCCACAGGCTTCAAGGCCGCACAGCGCCGCCCTCCCCCGCGCCGCGGGTATTGGCGGAGGCGATTGGTAGAGAAGCGTTCTCGTCGCTGGCCGCTTTTAGGATTGGACCGATCGTGCTCGTGGAGGACTCGGGCGCAGAGAGCTATTTCTTCTTTGAAGGATACGGGCATTGTACCGCTGTCCGAACATCCTCCTTGTCATCCCGGGGCCGCGAAGCGGAACCCGGGATCCATAACCGCCGACAGCGCAAGCACTTTCATCGTCGGCGGATCTGGATTCCGGGTTCGCCTTCGGCGCCCCGGAATGACAAAGCAGTTTATTGTGCCGCCAGAGCATCATCATCGATCGGTGTCATGATGCGCGTCCGCCAACCCCCAACCCTCACGCCACCCGGTCGATCGCCGCGCCCAGCACCTCGACGATCTCGCCGATCTGGCCGCGCTCCAGGATCAGCGGCGGCGACAGGGCGATGATGTCGCCGGTGACGCGGGTGAGCAGGCCGCGCGCGAAGCAATCCACGAACAGGTCGTAGGCGCGCTTGCCGGGGGCGTCGGGCCGGGGCGCAAGCTCGATGCCGGCGATCAGCCCGATGGTGCGGATGTCGATGACGTTCTTGCGCCCGCGCAGGTCGTGCATCGCCGCCGCCCAATCGTCGGCGAGGTCGGCGGCGCGGGTGAGCAGCCCCTCCTCCCGGTAGATGTCCAGCGTGGCGAGGCCGGCCGCGCAGGCCACCGGGTGGCCGGAATAGGTGTAGCCGTGGAACAGCTCGATCCCGTCCGGGCCGTTCATCAGCGCGTCGTGCACCGGGCGGCTGGCGAACACCGCACCCATCGGCACCGTGCCGTTGGTCAGGCCCTTGGCGCTGGTCACGAGGTCCGGCACCACGCCGAAATAGTCGGTGGCGAAGGGCGCGCCGAGGCGGCCGAAGCCGGAGATGACCTCGTCGAAGATCAGCAGGATGCCGTGCTTGGTGCAGAGCGCGCGCAGGCGCTCCAGGTAGCCCTTCGGCGGGATCAGCACGCCGGTGGAGCCGGCCACCGGCTCGACGATGCAGGCCGCGATGGTCTCGGCCCCATGGAGCGCCACCAGCTGCTCCAGATCGTCGGCGAGCTCCGCCCCGTGCTCGGGCTGGCCCTTCACGAAGGCGTTGCGGGCGGGGTCGTGGGTGTGGCGCAGGTGGTCGGTGCCGTTGAGCTGCGGGAAGACCCGGCGGTTCGACACGATGCCGCCCACCGACAGGCCGCCGAAGCCGACCCCGTGATAGCCGCGCTCCCGGCCGATCAGCCGGGTCCGGGTCCCCTGTCCGATCGCCCGCTGGTAGGCGAGCGCGATCTTGAGGGCGGTGTCGACCGATTCGGAGCCGGAATTGGTGAAGAACACCCGGTCGAGGCGGTTGTCCGGGCCGCCCGGGGCGATCTCGGCCAGCCGCTCGGCGAACTCGAAGGCGATCGGGTGGCCCATCTGGAAGGTCGGGGCGAAGTCGAGGGTGGCGAGCTGGCGCTCCACCGCCGCGCTGATCCCCCGGCGCCCGTGGCCGGCATTGACGCACCAGAGCCCGGCCGTGCCGTCCAGCACCGTGCGGCCGTCATCGGCCGTGTAGTGCATGCCCTCGGCGGCCACGAGCATGCGCGGCGCCGCCTTGAACTGGCGGTTGGCCGTGAACGGCATCCAGAAGGCGTCGAGGGACGGCGTGTTGCGTAAGGGATGATCGGTCATGGAGGGCGCTCCGGGGCGGCGATCGGTCCAGGGGACACCCTGGCGGATCGGGCAACAAGTCCTTTTCTGATCGCCGCCAAGCCCTTGCAGAATCGGGGCCGCGGGGGCCACCGTTGCAGGATCCTCAACACCTGAAACGGGTCTTCGGCGGATGAGCATCGATGTCGGCGAGCGCCTGCGCTTCGTGCGCGCCCGCCACGGCCTGTCGCAGCGGGCGTTGGCGAAGCGCGCCGGAGTGACCAACTCGGCGATCTCGCTGATCGAGGCCAACCGGGTGAACCCCTCGGTGGGCGCGCTGAAGCGCATCCTCGATGGGGTGCCGATCGGCATGGCCGAATTCTTCGCCCTCGAACCGGAGCCCGAGCGCAAGGCGTTCTTCGCCGCCCACGAACTCACCGAGATCGGCCGCAAGGCGACCAAGGGGGCGATCTCCTACGCCCAGGTCGGCGACAGCCTGTTCGGGCGCGCGCTCCAGCTCCTGAAGGAGCGCTACGAGCCCGGCGCCGATACCGGCCGGGTGCCGCTCTCCCACGAGGGCGAGGAGGGCGGCATCGTGCTGTCCGGGCGCCTGGAGGTCACGGTCGGCGAGGAGCGGCGCATCCTCGGCCCCGGCGACGCCTACAGCTTCGACAGCCGCCGCCCGCACCGGTTCCGCTGCGTCGGACCCAACCCGTGCGAGGTGGTGAGCGCCTGCACGCCGCCGAGTTTTTAGAGCCCCGATGCCGGGCGACAGCGTCATCCTCCTGCACGGCCTCGGCCGGACAGGCGCCTCGCTCGCGCGGATGCGGGCGGCGCTGACGGCGTCGGGCTACCGGGCGGTAGCGCTCGACTATCCCTCGACCCGCCAGGCCCTGCCGGACCTCGCGGCCTCGCTCGGCCCCCACGTCGCCGCGATCGCGCGCGCGACCCCGGGCGAGGTGCACTTCGTCGGGCACTCGATGGGCGGCCTCCTCGCCCGGGCGCTGATCGCGCAGGCGCGACCGGAGCGGCTCGGCCGGCTGGTCATGCTCGGGCCGCCCAATCGCGGCAGCGAGATCGCGGACCGGCTGGGCCATCTCCGGCTCTACCGCCGGGTCTTCGGGCCGGCGGGGCTCATGCTCGGAACAAGCAGCGTCCCGACCTGGCCCGAGCCGGATTACGCGATCGGCGTCATCGCCGGCACCCGCACGATCGACCCGGTCGGCTGGCTGATGCTGCCCCGGCCCAATGACGGGCGGGTCAGCGTGGCCGCGACCCGGATCCCGGGTCTGCGGGGGCATCTGGTCCTGCCGGTGAGCCACGCGCTGATGATGAATCATCCGACCGTGATCGCGCAGACTTTGCGGTTCCTGGCGACCGGAGCTTTTGCGGGCGGCGGGTGACGTCGGAATGCGGCTATCCCATCCTCGGCCTCAGGATGGGGGGATTGGTCGGAAATCCTCGATCATGACCGGGCCGGCCGGTTTCCCTTCAAAAGCGGCGGATCCGGCTAACGTCGGGTTCAGAGGAGGCCGGCTAGGAGGGGCGCATGAGCTCTCTTGCCGCCACCGCCACACATCTGCTGGCCACGTCCCAGAACCAGTCGATCGGCATCGCCGCGGCGCGCCAGCAGATCGCCTCCGAGAAGGCTGTCGCCGGGCTCGTGGCGGAGAGCGCGACCCAGGGGGCCGCCGCCTCCGGTCCCCCGGCGCCTCCCGGCCAGGGCCGGCGCGTCGACCTACGCGTTTAAAAAAACCTAGCCGAAGCCGTAGAGGCGGCGCGGGTTGTCGACGAAGAGCCGGCGGCGCCGGTCCTCGTCCGGCACCCAGTCCGCCATCAGGTCGAGGAGGTCGGCCAGACGCGGCGGCCCGTCCCAGGCGGCCACGTGCGGCCAGTCCGAGCCCCAGACGCAGCGCTCCGGAGCGGCGTCGTTGAGGGCGCGGGCGAAGGGGATCGTGTCGGCGTAGGGCGGCCCAGTGACCGAATCCCGGAAGGCGCCCGAGAGCTTCACCCAATGGCCGTCGCGCACGAGGCCGAGCAGGGCCTGGAAGCCCGGATGCTCCACCCCGGCCGAGGCCGGCATGTGGCCCATATGGTCGAACACCAGGGGCACCGGCAGCCGCGATAGGCGCCCGGCGATGGGCGGCAGGTCGCGGGCGTCGAGCAGGAACTGGAGGTGCCAGCCCATCTCGCGGGCGAGCGCGCCGTAGCTCTCGACCGCATCGAAGCCGATCCCGCCGCCGAACAGCACGTTGAGGCGCAGGCCCACCACCCCGGCCTCCTTCAGGGCCGCGAGTTCCGCGTCGGGCAGGCCCAGCGGGATCACCGCGATGCCGCGCAGGCGCTGCCGGTTGGCCCGGAGTGTCTCCACCATCAGCCGGTTGTCGGTGCCGTGGACGCTGACCTGGACCAGCACGCCGTTGGCCATGCCGGTGGCGTCGAGCATCGCGAGATACCGGTCCGCCGGGGCGGCCGGGGGCGTGTAGCTGCGGTCGGCCACCAGCGGATAGGCCGGCGGCAGGCCGATCACGTGGGCGTGGGTGTCGACCGCGCCGGCCGGCACCCGGTAGCGGGTCGGGCCGCCGGGCTGCGGATCCGGGGCGGGGCAGTCTCGGATCTCGGCCATGGTCAGGTATCCGCGTGCAGGACCCGGCCGCGGGTCTCGGGCAACGCGAAGGCCGCCAGGAAGAAGATCCCGTAGGCGATGGCCGCGAAGATCGCGATGGCCGAGGCGAGGCCGGCGCGCTCGGCCAGGAAGCCGACCAGCGCCGGGAACAGGGCGCCGACGCCCCGGCCGAAATTGTAGCAGAACCCCTGCCCCGAGCCGCGCAGGCGCGTCGGGTAGAGCTCGGTCAGGAAGGCGCCCATCCCGGAGAAGTAGCCCGAGGCGAAGAAGCCGAGCGGGAAGCCCAGCACCCAGAGCACGCCGTTCGAGAGCGGGATCTGCGTGTAGGCGATCACCACGGCGATCGCGCCCAGGGAAAAAATCAGGAACAGCGGGCGTCGGCCGAGCCGGTCCGCCACCCAGGCGCCGACCAGGTAGCCGGTGAACGAGCCGATGATCAAAGCCGCGAGGTAGCCCGTGGAGGAGACCACCGACAGGCCGCGCTCGGTGGTGAGGAAGCGCGGCACCCAGGTGGTGATCGCGTAATAGCCGCCCTGGCAGCCCGCCGCCGCCAGTGAGGCGAGCAGCGTGGTCTTGAGGATCTGCCCGGAAAAGATCTCCCAGATCTTCGGCCGGTCGCCGGTGGCGATGGCCCGGGCGCGGGTCTCCGCGGCGACCTGCGGCTCCTGGACGTAGCGGCGCAGGTAGAACACCAGCAGGGCCGGCAGCGCGCCGATCGCGAACATCCAGCGCCAGGCGATCTCGGGGGGCAGCAGCGAGAAGGTCACCGCCTGGGCGAGCACGGCCATGCCCCAGCCGATCGCCCAGCCGGACTGGACCGAGCCGACGGCGCGGCCGCGATACTCGGCCCGGATGGTCTCGCCGATCAGAACGGCGCCGGCCGCCCACTCGCCGCCGAAGCCCAGCCCCAGGATCGCCCGGGCGACGAGCAGCTGCTCGAAATTCTGCACGAAGGCGCAGAGCAGCGAGAACACCGAGAACCACAGGATGGTGATCTGGAGGGTGAGCACCCGGCCGATCCGGTCGGCGACGAAGCCGGCGAGCCAGCCGCCCAGGGCCGAGGCCAGCAGCGTCACCGTGGCGGCGAGCCCGGCCGTGCCGGCATCGACGTGCCACAGGGCCATGATCGTCCCGATCACCAGCGGGTAGATCATGAAGTCCATGCCGTCGAGGCACCAGCCGGCGGCGCAGGCCCAGAAGGTGTGCCGCTCCGGCGGCGTCATGGATCGATAGAAAGCCGTCAGGCTGGCGTCGCGGATTTCCACCGCCTCCACGCCCGTATTCACCGCCCCGGCTTCCGTACGCATGACACGCTCCCACTCGCGGGGGCCAGTATCGGCGCCCATGGCCGAGCTTTGCAACCGTAAGGAGGCGTCACGCAAGGAAAAGGCCGCCCAGAGGCGGCCTTTCCGACTATGGCAGTTCGGTCGATGCCGCTCAGTAGCAGCGCTCGACCAGAACCCGACGGTAACCGTAGGGCGTCCAGCGGGTCCGCGGGACCGTGTAGCAGCCACCGCCGCCGCCGTAGCCGTAATCGCCACCATAGCCGTAGCCGACCGGGGCGTAGCCGCCGCCATAGCCGTAACCGTAGCCCGGATAGCCGTAGCCACCGTAGCCGCCATAGAGGCCGCCGGCCGCCAAGCCGAGCCCGACGCCGAGACCCAGGCCGCCGAGGCCGTAGCCGTAGCCGCCGCGGTAGCCGTAGCCGCGGCCGTAGAAGCCGCGTCCGTAGCCGCCCCGGAAGCCGGCGCCCCGGAAGCCGCCGCCGAAGCCACCGCCCCGGAAACCGCCGAACCCGCCGCCCCGGAACCCGCCGCCGCCGAAGCCACCACCGTGGAACCCGCCGCCATGGAATCCGCCACCGCCGAAGCCGCGCGCATCCGCGCTGGCCGGCATCAGCACCAGGGCACCCGCCGCCAGCATGGCCGAGCCGAGCACTGCACCCTTCATCGTATCTCTCCGTCGAAAATACCGCCCTCGTGGTCCAGAAACGTCCGAATATGGAAAACAGTTCAGCTCCCGCCCGCGGCGCGCCGCCGCTGCCTTGGCGTGCAAGCCTGGCACCATCCTGGGCGCCGAAGGTGGGGTTCCGGACACCAAAATCGCCGTTTTCCCGGGCGAGAGGCGCCGCGTCCGCCCGCGTCCCCGCCTGCGGGCCTCACGGAACCACCGATGACGAAGCGCCCGGTTCACGCTCTGTTGATCGCGCTCCTGGCGCTGACCGTCCTCGCCCGGGGCACCGTGGCGGCGCCGGCCGCGCCCGATCTCTGCCGTGCCGTCCAGGCGCAGGGCGAGAGCTTCACGGTCTGCACCATCGACCTGCGGCGGCAGCGGCTGCGGCTGTTCTGGCTGCAGGAGGACGGCCGGCCCTACGGCGGACTGGGGACCCTGGCCGAGAAGCAGGGCGGTCGGCTCGGCTTCGCGATGAATGCCGGCATGTACGACAAGGACCAGGCGCCGGTGGGCCTCTATGTCGAGGACGGGCGCGAGATGAAGCGCGTCTCCACCGCGGACGGGCCGGGCAACTTTCACCTCAAGCCCAACGGCGTGTTCTGGATGAAGGGCGACAAGGCCGGCGTGCTCGACACCGGCCATTACCTGCGGGCGAAGATCCGGCCGGACTTCGCCACGCAATCCGGCCCGATGCTGGTGATCGACGGCCAGATCCACCCCAAAATCTCGACGGACGGGCCGAGCCAGAAGATCCGCAACGGCGTCGGGGTGCAGGAGGACGGGCGCGTGGCGGTGTTCGCCATCTCCGAGCGCCCGGTGACCTTCGGGGCCTTCGCCCGGCTGTTCCGGGACGACCTCGGCTGCCGCGACGCCCTGTTCCTCGACGGCACGGTGTCGAGCCTCTACGCGCCGAATCTCGGTCGCTCGGACATCAGCCGCCCGCTGGGGCCGCTGGTCGGGGCGATGGCGCGGTAGGCGTAAACCCCCCGTCATTCCGGGGCCGCGAAGCGGAGCCCGGACCCGAAGGGGCCGCCAGAGGCGGCAATCCAGAACCGCCGACGGTGCAATATCTGGAACTGACAGCGGTTCTGGATTCCGGGCTCGCCTGCGGCGCCCCGGAATGACAGGGTGGATTGTGAGACGTTGCAGACCTCGCAAATCTCACCGCTGCCCGAACGCCGTGTCCTTGAACAGGTCCTTGTACTCCCGCGGCTGCGAGCGCCAGTACTGCTTGGGCGCCCGCACCTGGGCGCCGAGTTCGGCCGCCGCGTGCCAGGGCCAGCGGGGATCGTACAGCATGGCCCGGGCGAGCGAGATCGCGTCGGCCTTGCCCTCGGCCAGGATCGTCTCCGCCTGCTGCGCCTCGGTGATCAGGCCGACCGCGATGGTGGTCAGCCCGGTCTCGGCCTTGATCCGCTCGGCATAGGGCACCTGGTAGCCCGGCCCGAGCTTGATCGCCTGCTTGGGCGAGACGCCGCCCGTGGAGACATGGAGCGCGGGCGAGCCGGCCCGCTTGAGCGCCTGGCCCAGGGCTACGGTCTCGTCGAGATCCCAGCCGTCCTCGACCCAGTCGGTGGCCGAGACCCGCAGCCAGACCGGGCTGCCCGCCGGCACGACCGCGCGCACGGCGTCGTAGACTTCCAGCGGGAAACGCATCCGGTTCTCGAGGCTGCCGCCATATTGGTCGGTGCGCTTGTTGGCGATCGGCGACAGGAACTGGTGCAGCAGGTAGCCGTGGGCGCCGTGCAACTCCACGGCCTCGATCCCGAGCCGCACGGCGCGCTTGGCCGTGGCGACGAACTGGTCGCGGACGCGCTTCAGGTCGGCGGCGTCGAGGGCGTGGGGGGGCACCTCGGCCTCGCCGTGGGGGACCGCGGAGGGCGCCTCCGTGCGCCAGCCATAGGGATGCTCCGGCGGGATCTGCTGGCCGCCCTCCCAGGGCACCTGGCTCGACGCCTTGCGGCCGGCATGGGCGATCTGGATGCAGATCGGGATCGGCGCGTATTCGCGCACCGCCTCCAGCACCCGGCCGAGCGCCCGCTCGCTTCCGTCCGAGTACAGTCCGAGATCCCAGGCGGTGATCCGCGCCTCGGGGGAGACCGCCGTGGCCTCCAGGGTCAGCAGGCCGGCGCCCGACTGGGCGAGCTGGCCGAGATGGATCATGTGCCAGTCGGTGGCCTCGCCGTCCCGGGCCGAATACTGGCACATCGGCGCGATCAGGATGCGGTTCTCCAGGGTGAGACCATCGAGGGCGAGCGGTTCGAACAGGCGGGCGGTCATGGGCGGCTCCGGTGCGGGCCGAGCCTATGTGGTGCAGCGCCGCAACCGAGGCCAGCGCCCGCATGTGCGGAAGCCCACACGCCATGCAGGCGGCGCAGGACCCGTCGGGAACCGACCGCCCGTTCGTTAACTTTTGGCAGGACGACGGCCTGATGCCGGCGATGCGAACCGCCTGAGGGGGCGAGATCGCTCGAGGTCCCCCATGATGCGCCCGAACCGTTCCGCCCGACTTGCCGCTATGGCCGCAGCCCCGCTCGCCCTGGCGGTGTTCCTCGCCCTTCCGGCGACGGCCCAGCCCGCCGCGTTCGGCGGCCCGAAGATCCTGATCCACGGCAATTACTGCGGCCCGGGCAACAACGCCCCGCTGCCGCCGATCGATGCCCTCGACGCGGCCTGCGCCCGCCACGATGCCTGCACGCCGAACGGCGGCCTGCCGTCCCAGGCCTGCAACCTGCGCCTCCAGCACGACGCGGCGCTCATCTCGCGTGATCCGCGCCAGCCCCAGGACCTGCGGGCCCTGGCCGGCTTTGTCGCGGCGAGCGCGACGCTGATCCCGGCCGAGCCCGGCCCGCAGCGCTTGCCCGCTTCGGTCACGACCGGCACGATGCCGGGGACCTACGCACCGAGCCTGTCGCTGCCGGCCCCGTCGGCCGTTGTCCCGGACGAGGAGCCGGACGACGCGGAGTGATGCCTAGAGCCGCCCCCGATCGCAACGCGATCGGGGGCGGCTCTAAGTCGTTGATTCGACTAGCTTGCTTGCGTCGAACCGGTATCCGCTTCGGCGGCGAGCGCTCCAGCCGGGGTGCTTAGCCCCGGCTCCGTTCGACCGCTCAGGCCCGGGCCCCCGCCTTCCGCGCATGCCCGAGGAAGAACCGGACCATCGCGCGGCTCGCATCCGGGCCGCTCGGCTCGGTGAACGACCCATCCGGGCTGCCGCCCGACCAGGCATGCCCGGCGCCGTGCAGGACCCAGTATTCCAGCTGGGTCCGGCCGGCGGCGTCATTGCGGACGGTCCTCGTATAGGCGACGCCCCCCGGGCTCGTGCCGCGTTCGACCGTCTCGGCGAGGCCGGTGACCGCCATGGCCTGGGCCACCACCTGGTCGCCGTTGGCCGGGTGGACGGTGCGGTCGACGTCGCCGTGGAACACGATGGTCGGGACCGCCTGCCGGTTGCGCCCCGGCGCACCCCCCTGCCCCTTCATGGCGGCGAAGGCCGAGGCGACGTCGCGGGCCGAGCCGCAGGCCAGGCCGGAATGGACCCCCACCGCCGCGAACAGGTCCGGATAGGTCGCCGCCAGGATCGCCGCAGCGGCGCCCCCGGCCGAGAGCCCGGCGGCGTAGACCCGGTCCGGATCGGCGGAGAACTCGTCCACCAGCGCCCGGGCGATGCCGGCGAGCAGGGCCGGCTCGCCGCCGTCGCGGGCCTGATCGCCGGCGGCGTACCAGTTCCAGCAGCGCTGCATGTTCGCCGACTGGGGCTGCTCCGGGTAGGCGACCAGGAAGGTCTGTTCCTCGGCGAGGTGGTTCATCCGCGTGCCGGCGGCGAAGTCGTCCGGGTTCTGGGTGCAGCCGTGCAGCATCAGGAGCACCGGCAGGGCCTGGCCCGTGTAGCCGCTCGGCACGAACACCTTGTAGCGGCGGCTGCCCGCGGCGCCGGTGAAGACCCGGTCCTCGAACCGGGCGCCCTCCGGCACGGGGGCGGCGGCCTTGCCCGGCTGGACGGAGCCGCCGGCGAACCCCTCCGCGAAGCCGCCGATGGGAATGCCGCCTTTGGCGAGGCTGTCGCGCACGGTGCGCATCACCGCCGAAGCGATGTCGGCCCCTCCGGGGGCGGCGTGCTCCGGGGCTGCGGCCGGGTTGGGCGCGGTCCAGGCGCCGTCCGGGGATTTCGGCGCCTCCATGTCGATGGTGGTGGATCCGGCGGCCTCGGCCGGACGGTCGCGCGCCTCGGCCCAGCGGGCGAAGGCGTCGGCCTGCCGGCGCTGGAACCGGCCCATCGCGGCGGTCATCCGGGCCGCCCGGGCGGCGCGCTTGCCCTCGGCTTCGGCCGAGCCGGAGGCGCCGAAGCCGCCGAGCTTCATCTTCGACAGGTCGAAGTTCAGAAAATCCATCTTGGGAAAGTGTTTCATCGGGCCGTTCCTTGCGGGTGAGGTTCGGACACGGCCGGCTGCTGCGCCTGACTGTGCGGTCGGGGTATTCGGGTGGGCTGCTCAGGCGATCCGGTCGGCCAGGGCGGCCTTGACCGCGGGGCTGGCCTGGAACGCGCCCAGGACCTCCACGGAGGCGATCGCGGCGCGCGCCAGTTCGGGGGTGACGTCCAGCGCCACGGTGGCGAGGCCGAGGACCTGGATATGCAGGGGCACGCCGGCGTCGCGGGCGGCCTCCAGGGCGGCGCGCGAATAGTGCGAGACGCCCAGGCGCAGCTGGCGCCGGGCTACGGATTGGCGCACCGCCTCCTCCTGCCGGTCCAGCTGGTTGCGCACCGCGGTGCGGATGAAGTCGGCCCGGTTGGCGTAGAACCCGTCACGAACCATCAGGTCGACCCGGCCGAGATCGACGAAGCCGAGGTTGATCGTGATCTTCTCGCTGTCCGGCACCTTGGGCCGGAGTTCCTGCACAATGCTCGCCATCACCTCGCCCTCCCCAGACCATCCGGTTGGATGGTCTAGAGATGGTTGGCGGATCTCGGGGCGCAAGGGGCGACTGCGGCGCGTTTCGATAAGATCGCGGTTTCAGAAGGTCTGGGCCAGCGGGATCAATTGCCTCGGACCGTGGCAGCCAAGTCCGATGGCGCGCCTCCTTGTGTCGGGGCGACAGCCGAGAAGAAAGCCTGGAAGCGTGAGATGGGTCGCAGGGGGATCCTCCCTGTAGGGATCCCTGAATTCCACGGACGCTTACACATCCACCCCGTCATCCCGGGGCGCCGCAGGCGAGCCCGGGATCCAGATCCGCCGACGGCGCATGTCCATGATCCGACAGCGTTTCTGGATCCCGGGCTCCGCTGCGCGGCCCCGGGATGACGAGGCTGATTTCAGAACGGCCTCGGCAAGGGCACACGTCGTCGAGCAGGCGGGAACGCCCATGCCCGCCGCTACAAACACTTTGGAGGGCGAGCCCTGATGTCGCGACGCGTGATCAGTCCGCGCCGATCCCCCGCCCCTTCAGGCTCGCATCGATCTCATCGAGCGCAGTGGCGTCGTCGATGGTCGCCGGCATGGTCCAGGGCTCGTGGTCGGCGATGCGCTTCATGGTGGCGCGCAGGATCTTGCCGGAGCGGGTTTTCGGCAGCCGCGGCACGGTGAGCGCGAGCTTGAACGCCGCCACCGGGCCGATCTCGTCGCGGACCTTGGCGACGAGCTCGCGCTCGATGTCCTCGGGGGCGCGGTCGACCCGGGCTTTGAGCACCACGAAGCCGCAGGGCACCTCGCCCTTGAGCGCGTCGCGGATGCCGATCACCGCGCACTCGGCGACATCCGGATGGCCGGCCAGCACCGCCTCCATGCCGCCCGTGGACAGGCGATGGCCCGCGACGTTGATGATGTCGTCGGTCCGCCCCAGCACGGTGATGTAGCCGTCGGCGTCGATCACCCCGGCATCCGAGGTGTCGTAATAACCCGGGAAGGTGGCAAGGTAGCTCGACCGCATCCGCGCGTCCGAGCCCCACAGGGTCGGCAGGCAGCCGGGCGGCAGGGGCAGGCGGATCGCGATGGTGCCCATCGTGCCGGGCGGGACCGGCTTACCGCCCTCGTCCAGGACCTCGACCCGGTAGCCCGGCATCGGCACGCAGGTGCTGCCGTGCTTCACCGGCAGGAAGCCGAGGCCCAGCGGATTGCCGGCGATCGGCCAGCCGGTCTCGGTCTGCCACCAATGGTCGATCACCGGGCGGCCCAGCACCCGCTCGGCCCAGGCAACCGAATCCGGGTCGGCCCGCTCCCCGGCCAGGAACAGGCTGCGGAAGGCGGACAGGTCGTAGGCGCCGATCAGGGACCCGGCCGGATCCTCCTTCTTGATGGCGCGCAGGGCCGTCGGCGCCGTGAACAGGCAGACGACGCCGTGCTCGGCGACCACCCGCCAGAACGCCCCGGCATCCGGCGTGCCCACCGGCTTGCCCTCGTACAGCACCGTGGTGCAGCCGTGCAGGAGCGGCGCGTAGACGATGTAGGAATGGCCGACCACCCAGCCGATATCGGAGGCGCAGAAATAGGTCTCGCCGGGCTGGACGCCGTAGAGGTTTGGCATCGACCAGGCGAGCGCCACGAGGTAGCCGCCGGTATCCCGGACCACGCCCTTCGGCTTGCCGGTCGTGCCGGAGGTGTAGAGGACGTAGAGCGGGTCGGTGGCGGCCACCGGCACGCAGGCGGCGTGCTTGCCCGCCGCCCGGGCGGCCGCGACGGTCTCGGCCCAGTCGCGGTCGCGCCCCGCGACGAGGGTCGCGGCGCATTGGGGACGCTGCAGGATCAGGCAGGCCTCCGGCTTGTGCCGGGAGGTGGCGATCGCGAGGTCCAGCAGCGGCTTGTAGGCGACCACCCGGTTCGGCTCGAGTCCGCAGGAGGCGGCCAGCACCACCTTCGGGGTGGCATCCTCGATCCGCACGGCCAATTCGTTCGCCGCGAAGCCGCCGAACACCACCGAGTGCACGGCCCCGAGCCGGGCGCAGGCCAGCATGCCGAACAGGGCCTCGGGCACCATCGGCATGTACAGCACGACCCGGTCGCCCTTGCCGACGCCGAGCTCGGCCAGCACCGCGGCGAGCGCCGCCACCGAATCGCGCAGCTCCCGATAGCTGATGCTGCGCTTGGTCCCGGTGACGGGCGAATCGTACAGGATCGCCGCCTGCTCGGCCCGCGCCCCGTCGGCGTGGCGGTCCACCGCGTTGTGGCAGGCGTTGAGCGTCCCGTCCGGGAACCAGCGGCCGTAGGGGCCGGATTCCGGCGCGAAGGACCGCGCCGGCTTCTGCGCCCAGTCGAGCGCCCCGGCCGCTTCCAGCCAGAACGTCTCCGGGTCGCGGCGCGCCGCGTCGTAGATCTCGGGATAGCGGCCCGGCAGGCTGGCGGTGGTCATCGGCGCGGCGTGTCCTCGGGGGCCGCTCTCCGGCGGCATCACGGGCAGCGTAGCTGATTCTTGTTTTTTGCGCGCGATGGCGGGCGGTGAGGATGATGTGAGCAGACGGATCGTTTGGAGACACGGCCTGACGAAGAATCCGCTTCTCCCATCCAACCCCCTCATCCTGAGGTGCTGCGCAGCGGCCTCGAAGGAGGGCTCCAGGGATCGTGCGCCTTCTGGAGGGCTCCTTCGAGGCCTCCGCTGCGCTTCGGCACCTCAGGATGAGGGGGATGGTTTGGATGAGCGTTGCGCAGCCGGGCGCTTGGCCAGCATGTGCACCTCATCCCAATCGTCGCGGATCAGCGCCTCTTTCTTGGCCTGGCTCCAGCCCTTGATGCGCCGCTCGGCCGCAACCGCGTCCGCAATGCGCTCGAACTGCTCCGCGTAGACCAGTGTGACCGGCCGCCTCCGGCTCGTATAGCCGGGGTAGGTGCCGGCCTCATGCTCGCTGAGACGCTTGTCGAGGGACGACCCACGCGCGGAGCCGACATAGTAGCTGCCGTCCGAGCATCGCAGCATGTACACGAACGCGCTCACGATCCGACTCATCCCGCGGCGGGATGCCGAGCCTAGCGCATCATGCCGCTTCCCCTACCCTCTCCCTCATCCTGAGGCGCCGCGCACCGGCCTCGAAGGAGCCCTCCAGGGATCGCAGTGGCGTCTGGCGGGCTCCCCAAGCTGAGGACCGTGGCCGGGTGAACGCGGTCATCACCCCCAAAAGAAGCCGCCGCACCGGGCGGACCGATGCGGCGGTTCTCGTCTTGGATGTCTAACCGTGGGACAGTCAGGCGCGGCTCAGTGCAGCGTATCGTTGCCGGCTTGCAGCCTGTTGATCTCGTCCTTGAGAAGAAGTTTCCGTCGCTTCAGTTCGGCAATATGGAGGTCGTTCGCAGAAGGCCTGTGGATCGCCTCGTGAATCTCACGCTCGAGGGCTTCGTGCTTCCGGGCGAGTTGGCTCAAATGCGTCTGCAGCGACATGAGTCGAATCTCCTGTCATTGTTCCGACACATGGAGACTGGCACAGGATGCCGCACCTGTCGAAGCCTTTTCTCCGGTCAAGCCTGACGAATGCTTGCCGGGCCGGCTTGTCCCGCGGCGGGGTGTAACGCATGCTCTTCGACACGGAACGGTCTTCGATACCGCGGGTGACGATGGCGGACGAGTCGAACGAAAACGTGCAGCCGGCGGATCTCGAAGCCGAGCTGAATCGGCTGCGCGAGGAACACCGGGGGCTCGACGGCGCCATCGAGGCCCTGGAGCGCAGCGTCGCCGGGGATCAGCTACAGATCCAGCGCCTGAAGAAGCGCAAGCTGACCCTGCGCGACCGGATCTACCATATCGAGGACGCCCTCACCCCGGACATCATCGCCTGATGTCAGTGGACGCGCCGGCGCGGCGCCTTGCCGCCGGGCCGCCCCGCCTGTAAGCGCCCTCTTTTGCCGGGACAAACGATGGCGTCGCCTCCGGTCGCGATCATCATGGGCAGTCAGTCCGATTGGGCGACCATGCGGCACGCCGCCGAGACGCTCGACGCGCTCGGGGTGCCGTACGACGCGCGCATCGTCTCGGCCCACCGTACCCCCGACCGGCTCGTGGCCTTCGCCAAGGGCGCCGTCGCGGCCGGGTTCAAGGTGGTGATCGCGGGCGCCGGCGGGGCCGCCCATCTGCCCGGCATGGCCGCCGCGATGACCCGCCTGCCGGTCTTCGGCGTGCCGGTGGAATCCAAGGCCCTGTCCGGCCAGGACAGCCTGCTCTCGATCGTGCAGATGCCGGCCGGCATCCCGGTGGGGACCTTGGCGATCGGCCGGGCCGGGGCTGTCAACGCGGCGCTGCTCGCCGCCGCGGTTCTGGCGCTCACCGATCCTGCCCTGGCGGAACGCCTCGATGCGTGGCGCGCGGCCCAGACCGCGTCGGTGGCCGAACGGCCGGAGACGGAAACGCTTTCGTGACCGACACAGCTTTGAAGCCCGGCTCCACCCTCGGCATCGTCGGCGGCGGACAGCTCGGGCGCATGATCGCGCTCGCGGCGGCCAATTACGGGCTGAAGGTGCATGTCTACGCGCCCGACCGGGACAGCCCCGCCTTCGACGTCTGCGCCCTCACCACCTGCGCGGCCTACGACGATGCCGAGGCGCTCGCCGCCTTCGCGCGGAGCGTGGACGCGGTGACCTACGAGTTCGAGAACATCCCGCGCGCCACCGCCGACATCCTGGCCCGGCACGCCGCCTTGCATCCGAACGCGGAGGCGTTGTCGACCACCCAGGACCGCCTCACCGAGAAAGACTTCATTAACCGGCTCGGCATCCCGACCGCGCCGTTCCAGGCGGTGGACACGCCCGACGACCTCGACCGGGCGATCGCGGCGCTCGGCCTGCCGGCGGTGCTCAAGACCCGCCGGTTCGGCTACGACGGCAAGGGCCAGCGCATCCTGCGCGAGCGCGCCGAGGGCGACCGCAACGCGCTGTTTGCCGAGTTCGGCGGCGCGCCGCTGATCCTGGAAGGGTTCGTGCCGTTCGAGCGCGAGGTCTCGGTGGTGGCCGCCCGCGGCCGCGACGGCGGCTTTGCGGCCTTCGACCTGTGCGAGAACGAGCACCGCGACCACATCCTGGCGCTGACCCGGGTGCCGGCCCCGGGCCTCACCCCCGAGACCGCCCGCGCCGCCCTCGACATCGCCAAGCGCATCGCCGACGCCCTGGACTATGTCGGCGTGCTCGCCGTCGAGATGTTTCTGGTGCGCGAGGACGGGGTGGAGCGGCTCGTGGTCAACGAGATCGCGCCGCGGGTGCACAATTCCGGGCACTGGACCATCGAGGGGGCGACGACCTCGCAATTCGCCCAGCACGTCCGGGCGGTGTCCGGCTGGCCGCTCGGCGATTCAGCCCGGGTCGGCGGGCTGCCGGTGGAGATGCGCAACCTGATCGGCGCCCAGGCGGACGACTGGTCCGCCCTGCTCGCCGAGCCCGGCGCCCACCTGCACCTCTACGGCAAGGGCGAGGCCCGGCCCGGCCGCAAGATGGGCCACGTCACCCGGCTCGGGCGCATCCCGGAAGCCTGACCGGGCCCGGTTCTGCGGCTTCGGGAACACACCGGACCGGCCGCGCGCGCGCCGGAGGCCGCGACACGGCCTGCGCGCGTCCGCGAGCCATACCTTCGCCACATCCCAAAGCTTCCACCACGGCGTGACCGGTCGCGGGACCGCGTATCCTTAAGCCGGCATTCACCGCGATGCGCGACGGTGCCCCGGAGATGCGGGACGCGGCGTAAGCCGGGCGACAGACAAGATTCGGGGGCGGGGTGGGCACGCGGGGCGGGCCGTGCCCCGGGGAGAGTGGGGCGATGATCGTACGCAACGGGCTGGCACACAAGATCGCGCTGATCGGCGCGGCCACGCTCTCGGCCGCGGCGCTTGCGGGCTGCGAGACCGTCGGAAGCGCCGCCGGCCCGCGGCAATACGCGGTGGTGGAGACCGACACCACGGGCGCCACCAACGTCAACATCGCCTCGCTGACCGAGGTGATCCAGCGCAACCCGAACGACGCCGCCGCCTACAACACCCGCGGCGCCGCCTATGCCCGCGCCGGCCAGTTCAACGACGCCATCGCGGACTTCACCAAGGCGATCCAGATCGATCCGAATTCCGGCTCGGCCTACAACAACCGCGCGCTGGCCGAGCGCCAGGTCGGCCGCGACGCCGCCGCGCTGCAGGACTTCACCAAGGCGATCGGCATCGACCCGAATTACGGCCCGGCCTATATCGGCCGCGCCAATGTCGAGCGCGCCCAGGGCAACGTCGACCAGGCGCTCGCCGACCTCAACGTCGCGATCCGGCTGATGCCCGAATCGGCCGAGGCCTACCATGCCCGCGGTCTGGTGAAGCAGAAGCAGGGTCAGGATACCCAGGCGATCGCCGACTTCGACGCCGCGATCGACCGCAACCCGTTCGTGTCCGCGCCCTACGCGGCCCGAGGCCAGAGCCTGATCGCCACCAACCAGTACCCGAAGGCGATCGAGGACTACAACGCGGCGCTCAACGTCAACAACAAGGACGCCACCTCCTGGGCCTATCGGGGCCTGGCCTACGAGAAGTCGGGCCAGCGCAAGGAGGCGCTCGAGAACTACCAGCGCGCCGCCGTGATCGAACCCAACAACGCCGTCGCCCGCGCCGGCCTCGGCCGCGTGCAGGGCGGCGTGGGTTCGCTGTTCAACTGATTTTTTCTGCCTGGTTCATCCCACCCATCCCCCTCATCCTGAGGCGACGGAGCGAAGCGGAGGCCTCGAAGGAGGCCTCCAGCCAGCCGCGCGATCCCTGGAGGGCTCCTTCGAGGCGGCTGCGCCGCACCTCAGGATGAGGGGGTTTGGGCGGGATAGGGTGAGGCCAAAAAAGGCCCTTACGCCGCCAGCAGCCCGTTCTCCCCTTGCGTGATCCGGCGCAGGTGGTGGGCGGTGTCGCCGAGCTGGTACTCGATCATGGCGAGCCGCTTGAAGTGGTGGGCGCCGATATATTCCAGCGTCATGCCGATGCCGCCGTGGAGCTGCACCGCCTCCTGGCCGACGAACCGGCAGGCCTTGTTGATCTGCACCTTCACGGCCGCCAGTGCCGCCGCCCGCGCCGCCGGATCCTCCGCCTCCACCATCATGGCGGCGTAGAGCGCCATCGAGCGCGCCTGCTCCAGCTGGATCAGCATGTCCACCGCCCGGTGCTGCAGGGCCTGAAACGAGCCGACGCTGACCCCGAACTGCGTGCGGGTCTTGAGATACGCCACCGTCAGCTTGTGGAGCGCGTCCATCGAGCCGACCGCCTCGGCGGCGAGGGCCGCGATGCCGTGCTCCACCACCCGTTCCAAGAGCGGCAGCCCGGCCTCGGGATCGCCCAGCACCGCGTCGGCCGGCAGCGTAACGTCAGAGAACGACACCTCGGCGGCGCGCCCGCCATCCTGGGTCGGGTAGGCCTCGATCGCCACCCCCGGGGCGTCCGCCGGCACCAGGAACAGCCCGATCCCGTGCGGGTCGCGCCGCTCCCCGGAGACCCGCGCTGAGATCACCATCAGCCCGGCCGCGTCGGCATTGGGCACGACGCTCTTGGCCCCGCTCAGCACGAACCCGTCGCCCGAGCGCCGGGCCGTGGTCGCCACGTCGTAGAGGTCGTAGCGGGACTGGCGCTCGGTATGGGCCAGGGTGAGCCGCAGGCTGCCGTCGATCACGCCGGGCAGGATCGTCTCCGTCTGTGCCGGGCTGCCGCCGAGCCGGAGCGCCGTCGCGCCGAGCACCAGGCTCGCGAACAGCGGCTCGACCACGAGGTTGCGCCCCACCGCCTCCATGACCAGCATGGTCTCCACCGGTCCGCCTGCGAGCCCGCCCTCGGCTTCCGAGAAGGGCAGGCCGGTGACGCCGAGTTCGGCAAAGGCCGTCCAGCCTTCCTCGGGGAAGCCGAGCGGCGCCTTCAGCCGCGCCTGCCGGCTCTCCAGCGACGGGTATAGGTCCGCCGCCAGCCGCTCGACGCTGTCGCGCAGGAGCGACTGGTCCTCGTTCAGGTCGAAATCCATGTCGCGTTCCTTGCCTCGCTGACTCGCATCGCCCCGTCACCTGATCCTTCCCGCCCGCGCCCTCATCCTGAGGTGCCGGAGCGCAGCGGAGGCCTCGAAGGAGCCCTCCAGCCGGCCCCGCGATCCCTGGAGCCCTCCTTCGAGGCGGCTTCGCCGCACCTCAGGATGAGGGGGTTGGGTGGGATCGGCGGTGGCGGCCCGCCTGTCCTCACAACCCCAAGATCCCCTTGGCGATGACGTTGTGCTGGATCTCGTTGGAGCCGCCGTAGATCGAGACCTTGCGGTTGTTGAAGTAGCTCGGCGCCGCCGCATCGACCCAGTCGAAGCCGCCGGGCAGGTTGTTGGCCCCGGCTCCGCGTGACGGCGCCGCCAGGGCGAACGGGCCGGCGAGCTCGACCAGCAATTCGGTCGCCGCCTGCTGGAGCTGCGAGCCGCGGATCTTGAGGAGCGAGGAGGCGGGGTCGGGCTCGACCGAATCCGCCCTGCCCTGCTTGGCCGCCACCCGCATCTGGGTGATTTCCAGCGCCTTCAGCTCGACCTCCACCTCCGCGACCCGGCCGCGGAAGTCGCGGTCGTCCCACATGGTCCCGGAGCCCGCCGGCATCTCCTTGGCGAGGCGCTTGATCCGCTGAATGCGTTCCTTGGTCAGGCCGATCCGGGCGATGCCGGTGCGCTCGTTGGCGAGCAGGAATTTTGCGTAGTCCCAGCCCCGGTTCTCTTCGCCGACGAGGTTCTCGACCGGAACGCGGACGGAATCAAAAAAAACCTCGTTGACCTCGTGCCGGCCCTCCAGGGTCAGGATCGGCCGCACGGTGATGCCGGGCGTCTTCATGTCGATCAGCAGGAAGGAGATGCCGCGCTGCTTCTTGGCATCGAAGTCGGTGCGGACGAGACAAAAGATCCAGTCGGCGTGCTGGCCCAGCGTCGTCCAGGTTTTCTGGCCGTCCACGATGTAGTGGTCGCCGTCGCGCACAGCCTTGGTCTTCAGGGAGGCGAGGTCCGAGCCGGCGCCGGGCTCGGAGAAGCCCTGGCACCACCAATCGTCGAGATTGGCCGCACGCGGCAGGAAGCGCGCCTTCTGGTCCTGCCGGCCGAAGGTCGCGAGCACGGGGCCGAACATGTAGCAGTTGAATTGCTGCGGCAGCGGCACCGCCGCCTGGAACAACTCCTCGGTGTAGATGTAGCGCTGGATCGGGGTCCAATCCCGGCCGCCCCATTCGGCCGGCCAGTGCGGCACCGCCCAGCCCTTGGCGTTGAGGATCCGCTGGCTGGCGACGATGTCGTCCTTGGCGAGGCTGCGCCCCTCCGACACCTTCTTTCGTATGTCAGCCGGGATCTCCGTCCGGCAGAAGCTGCGGACCTCGTCGCGGAACGCGATCTCGTCCGGCGTAAAGCGCAGATCCATGGTCAGCCCCCGATCTCGAACAGGCCGGCACAGCCCTGGCCGCCGGCCACGCACATCGTCACCACGGCGTAGCGCGCCCCGCGGCGGCGGCCTTCCAGAAGGGCGTGGCCCACAAGCCGCGCCCCCGACATGCCGAACGGATGGCCGACCGCGATGGCGCCGCCGTTGACGTTGACCTTGTCCGGATCGATCCCGAGCCTGTCCCGGCAATAGACCGACTGGGAGGCGAAGGCCTCGTTCAGCTCCCAGAGGTCGATGTCGGCGACCGTGAGTCCCTGCCGCTTCAGCAGGCGCGGCACCGCGAAGACCGGGCCGATGCCCATCTCGTCCGGCCCGCAGCCGGCCGAGGCGAAGCCCCGGAAGGTGCCGAGCGGCGTCAGGCCGCGCCGGGCGGCCTCGGTAGCCGACATCAGCACGCTGGCGGCGGCGCCGTCCGAGAGCTGGCTGGCATTGCCCGCCGTGATGAAGGCGCCCTCCCCGCGCACGGGCTTGAGCTTCGCCAAGCCTTCGAGCGTCGTGTCGGGCCGGTTGCCCTCGTCCTTGGCGAGCCTTGTCTCGACCTCCAGGGTCTCGCCGGTGGCCTTGTCGGTCACCGCCATCACGGCGCTCATCGGGACGATCTCGTCGTCGAACAGGCCTTGCGCCTGCGCGGTGGCGGTGCGGCGCTGGCTCTCCAGCGCGAACGCGTCCTGCGCCTCCCGGGAGATGCCATAGCGCTCGGCGACGATATCGGCGGTCTCGATCATCGGCATGTAGATCGCCGGCAGGTGCGCCTCCAGCCAGGCGTTGCGGGTCAGCTCCCGCTGCACCTTCGGCTGGACCAGGCTGATCGACTCGACCCCGCCCGCGACCGCCACCGGAACGCCGTCGAGGATGATCCGCCGGGCGGCGCTGGCGATCGCCTCGAGCCCCGAGGCACAGAAGCGCGAGACCGTGACGCCCGCAGACTCTACCGGGTTTCCCGCCACCAGGGCGGCGTGGCGGGCGACGTTGCCGCCGGTGGCGTTCTCGGGATAGCCGCAGCCCAGCACCACCTCCTCCACCGAGTCCGGCTCCAGGCGGGCCCGGTCCAGGGCCCCCCGGATCGCGTGGGCCGCGAGGTCGGCGCCGCGGGTGAGGTTCAGCGCGCCGCGATGGGCCTTCCCGATCGGCGTGCGGGCGGTCGAGACGATCACCGCGTCGGTCATGCCGGGCTCCTCTGGGGTTCCGAACGGATGTGCAGGTCGGATGCTGGCGCAGCATCGGCCGGATGTGGTGCGGGTCCCCTCTCCCGTGCGGGAGAGGGACAGGGTGAGGGGTGCGACCTGTCCGGAAGACCCTGGTCCCTCACCCCAACCCTCTCCCGCACGGGAGAGGGGGCGCGGCGCGGGCTGCAGGAGCGACGGCGCCTGATGCAGGCGGGTTGGGGATCCCAAAGGGCGTCACGCCCTTTGATGGGGTGTCGGGGCAACGCCCCGACGCAGCGGACCTCTCGAAACCGGGACGAAGCCCGTTCGGGCCGGCAGGCCATCAGGCCGTCGCCTTCCAAGTGGCGAAGCGTCCACCTTCATCCGCCAGCTTGCGCAGCAGCGGCGCCGGTTCCTGGCTGTCGTCGCCGGTCTCCCGGGCGAAGCGCGTCAGCGCCTCGGCGACACTCTTGAGCCCGACCGTGTCGGCCCAGTGCATCGGGCCGCCGCGCCAGGCCGGCCAGTTGTAGCCGTTGATCCAGATCGTATCGATGTCGCCGGGCCGCGCCGCGATCCCCTCTTCAAGGATCCGCGCGCCTTCGTTGACCATCGGGTACATCAGCCGCGCCACGATCTCATCGGGGCTGAACGTGCGGCGTGCGATGCCATGCTCGGCGGCGGTCTTCTCGATGAGCGCGTCCACTTCGGGATCGCGGGTCCCAGTCCGAGCGCCGTCCGAATAAACAAAAAAACCGCGGCCGGTCTTCTGGCCGAACCGGCCCATCTCGGCCAGCGCGTCGGCGACCGGGGCCCGGCCGCCGAAATCCTTGCGGGAGCGCCAGCCAATATCGAGGCCGGCGAGGTCGCTCATGGCGAAGGGACCCATCCGGAAGCCGAAGGCGGTGACGGCGGCGTCGACCTCGTGCGGCAGCGCGCCTTCGAGCAGCAGGCGCTCGGCGGCCCGGCTGCGGCGCTCCAGGATGCGGTTGCCGACGAAGCCGAAGCAGACGCCCACCGTCACCGGCAGCTTGTTGAGGCGCTTAGCCAGATCCAGCGCGGTGGCGAGCACGTCGGGCGCGGTCTTCCCGGCCCGGACCACCTCGACGAGCCGCATGACGTTGGCCGGGCTGAAGAAATGCAGGCCGAGCACGTCCTGCGGCCGGCCGGTCACCGCCGCGATGGCGTCGACATCGAGATAGGAGGTGTTGCTCGCCAGGATCGCGCCTTCCTTAGCGATGCCGTCGAGCTTGGAAAAAATCTCGCGCTTGACCGCCATGTCCTCGAAGGCCGCCTCGATGACGATGTCGGCCTGCCCGGCGTTCTCCAGGCCGATCGCCCCGGTGATCCGGCCGATCCGCGCGTCGCGCTGGGCCTCGGTGATCGAGCCGCGCTTGGCCGAGCCGGCATAGAGGCCCTTCACCCGGTCCAGGCCGCGCTCCAGGGCGCCGGCCTCGGTCTCGATCACGGTGACCGGGATGCCGGCATTGGCGAAGCACATCGCGATGCCGCCGCCCATGGTGCCGGCGCCGATCACCGCGGCGGTCTCGATGGGGCGGCGGGGCGTGTCCTTCGACAGGCCGGGCACCCGGGCGGCTTCGCGCTCGGCGAAGAAGGCGTAGCGCAGGGCCTTGGAGCGCGGATCCTCCACCAGCTTGCGGAACTCGGCCCGCTCGACGGCGACCGCCGCGTCGAACGCGCTCGGGTCCAGGCCGGCGCGCACGGCCCGGGCCAGGGCGTGGACGTTGGTCGCTTCGGAATCGCGCTTGACCGCCTCCGCGGCCTTCGCCTCGAAGGCTTGGCGGGCCTCCGGGGTCAGCCGGTCCGCCCGGTCGCGCACCCGCGGCAGGGCGCCGGAATCGGCGAGTTCCAGGGCCCGGGTGCGGGCGGCTGGGACGAGATCGCCCAGCACTACGGCATCGACGATCCCGAGCTTGGCGGCCGTCTCGGCCGAGACCGGCTCGCCGGTGAGCATCATCGTGAAGGCGGCGTCCGGCCCGACCAGGCGCGGCAGGCGCTGCGTGCCCCCGGCCCCCGGGATGATCCCGAGCTTGATCTCCGGCAGGCCGAGCTTGGCCGCAGGCGCCGCGACCCGGCCATGGCAGGCCATCGCCAGCTCCAGCCCGCCGCCGAGCGCCACGCCGCCGATCGCCGCGACGACGGGCTTCGGGCAGCCATCGAGCCGCTCCAGCACGTCCGGCAGGCTCGGGGCCTGGGGCGGCTTGCCGAATTCCGAGATGTCGGCGCCGCCGACGAACACCTTGCCCTCGGCCGCCAGCACGATCGCCCGGACCGATGCGTCGGCTTCCGCCCGCGCCAGGGCATCGTCGAGGGCAGCCCGCAGCGCGGCGCCCAGCGCGTTGACCGGCGGGTTGGCGAGCGTGAGCACGGCCACGCCGCCATCGACCTCGTAACGAACCAAAGCGGCGCTCTCCCTTGTTCTGCAGTGCAGAATTATCGTTCGCAATTGGCGAGGATGTTGGTCCGTGAGGACCGGGACGTCAAGGAGACGCTGGTTTCAAAGACCGGTCCCGTCATTCTGTTCCGCATCGCGGACGCCGCCGAGCGGAGCGGTTTGACCGGTGCCGGACGCCATGCCATTCAGACCCGCCCCGGGCGCGATTCAGGCTCGAACCCGCACCGGCGGGTTCCAAGGGCCGGGCCGCCCGACCGATCAGGGAGGTCGCTTTGCGCGGTATCGGCCAACAGCCCGGCAGCCTCCGATGAGCGACGGCCCCGAACAGCTTCCGGCTAGCCGCCTCCCGGACGTCCTGCGCGGCCGGCTCGCCCTGCCGGTGATCTGCGCGCCGATGTTCATCGTCTCGGGACCGGAGCTGGTGATCGCGCAATGCCTGGCTGGCGTGGTCGGCGCGTTCCCGGCGCTCAACGCACGGCCGGCCGAATTGCTCGACGAATGGCTTTCGACGATCACGCGGACTCTGGCTGAAGAGCGCGCGAAGGATCCGGCCCGAAAAATCGCACCCTTCGCCGTCAATCAGATCGTCCACGCCTCGAACGACCGCCTGGCGCAGGATGTCGAGGCCTGCGTCCGGCATCGGGTGCCGATCATCATCACCTCGCTGCGGGCCCCGGACGCGGTGATCCGCCCGGTCCATGCCTATGGCGGCGTGGTGTTCCACGACGTTACCAATGTCCGCCACGCCGAGAAGGCCCTGGAGGCCGGGGTCGACGGGCTGATCCTGGTCTGCGCCGGCGCCGGGGGCCATGCCGGCACGCTGAGCCCCTTCGCCCTCATCGGCGAGATCCGGCGCTTCTACGACGGGCCGCTGATCCTGTCGGGGGCGATCACCACCGGCTCGGCAATCCTGGCGGCCCAGGCCATGGGCGCCGACCTCGCCTATATGGGCACCCGGTTCATCGCCACCCGGGAGGCCAACGCGGCGTCGGGCTACAAGGACATGATCGCCGGCAGCGCCGCCGCCGACATCCTGTACACCCCCTACTTCACCGGCGTGCCGGGCAACTACCTGACGCCCAGCATCCGCGCCGCCGGGCTCGACCCCGAGGCGCTGCCAGTCCGCGACAAGACCGCGATGAACTTCGGCAGCGCCAGCGCGAAGGCGTGGCGGGACGTCTGGGGCGCCGGCCAGGGGGTCGGCACCATCGCGGACGCCCCGGCCACCGCCGACCTCGTGGCCCGGCTCACCCGGGAATACGCCGCCGCCCGGGCCGGGCTCGCGGGCGTTGCCGCGGATTATGCCGGCGAGGCTGTCTCTTGAGTGTCCGCCTCTTCGATCCGGAGCCCGGGATCCGGTTGATCACCATCGACCGGCCGGAGCGGCGCAACGCCCTCGACCGGGCGACCTATGCGGGCCTCGCCGCCGCCTTTGCCGGGGCCGGCGCCGACGAGACCGTGCGCGTCGTGGTGCTCACCGGTGCGGGCGGCTGCTTCACCGCCGGCAACGATCTCAAGGATTTCCAGGATGTCGAGGGCGCGGGCGACAGCCCGGGCCTGACCTTCCTGAAGGCCCTGCGCGGCTGCCCGAAGCCCGTCGTCGCGGCGGTGGAGGGGCACGCGGTCGGCATCGGCACGACGCTGCTGCTGCATTGCGACCTCGCCTATGCCGGGGACGGCGCCCGCTTCCGCCTGCCGTTCACGGCGCTCGGCCTCAGCCCGGAGGGCGGGTCGAGCTACCTGCTGCCGCTCATCGCCGGCACCAAGCGGGCGGCCGAGTTGCTGATGCTCGGCGAGCCCTTCGGCGCCGCGGAGGCGGTGGCGGCCGGCCTCGTCAACGCCGCCGTCCCGGAGGGCACGGCCCTAGAGACCGCCCTCGCCCGGGCCCGCGCCCTGGCCGCCCTGCCCCCGGCCTCGATCGCGGCGACCAAGCGGGCCCTGCGCCGAGGCCAGGACGAGACCGTCGCCCGCACCCTGGCCGAGGAGGCGGAGGTGTTTCACGCGCTTCGTCGGGGCCCGGAGGCGCAGGCGGCCTTCGCGGCGTTCCTGCGCCGATGAGGACCGCCGATCAGGACCTGCTGGCCGATCGCGATGCCGCGCCGGGCGACGGCGCCAAGGAGGACGGCGCCAAGGAGGATCGCCACTTCGTCACGGCGCTGGCCCGGGGCCTCGCGGTGCTCGCCTGCTTCGGCCCGGGCCGGACCAGCCTCGCCAACCACGACCTCGCGGCCGCCTGCGGCCTGCCGCGCTCCACCGTGTCGCGGCTGACCTACACGCTGACCAAGCTCGGCTACCTGCACCACGCCGCCGAGACCGGCCGCTACCGGCTCGGCACGGCGACCATCGCCCTCAGCGCGGCGGCGCTCGGCGGGCTCGACGTGCGCGGCATCGCCCGGCCGGCCCTGCGGGCGGTGGCCGAGGCGGCCAATGCCTCGGTGGGTCTGGGCGTGCGCGACCGGCTCAGCATGCGCTACGTCGATTGCCAGCGCGGCCCGGCCGCGATCTCGCTGAACCTCGATACCGGCTCGCGGATCTCGCTCGCCCGCAGCGCCATGGGCCGCGCCTACGTGGCGGTCTGCCCCGAGCGCGAGCGTGAGAGCATCTACGAGGACCTGAAGGCGCTCGACCCGGTGGCCTGGCCCGCCCTGCGCGCCGGCCTCGACCGGGCGGTGGCCGAGCATCGCGAGATCGGCTGCTGCACCTCGTTCGGCGACTGGCAGGAGACGGTCTGCGCCATCGCGGTGGGATTCCACCCCGGCGGCGGCCTGCCGCCCATGTCGGTCAATTGCGGCGGCCCGACCGTCATCACCGATGCCCGGTTCCTGATGGACGTGGTCCGCCCGAAACTCGTCGCGGCCGTGCGCAGCCTCGACGGCGTGATGGGCGCTTGAGGACCCATGGGATCGGGTTTCCAAAGGGCGAGCCCTTTGGCGGGTTGTCAGGGCGGAGCCCTGATGAACCAGGACTTTTCACGGTGTGATGCGCGCTCTGAGGATCTTTGCGATGGACTCTGACCCGTCATCGGACCTCCCCCTCGCCGGGATCCGCGTCCTCGACCTGTCCCGGGTCCTGGCGGGGCCGTGGTGTGCGCAGGTGCTGGGTGATCTCGGCGCCGATGTGATCAAAGTCGAGCACCCGGAGCGCGGCGACGACACCCGGGACTGGGGCGTCTCCACCACCCCCGGCAACACCTCGTATTTCGACAGCGTGAACCGCAACAAGCGCTCGATCGGGGTCGACCTCGCCACGCCGGAGGGGCTGGCGATCGTCAAGGCGCTGGCCCGCGAGAGCGACGTGCTGGTCCAGAACTTCAAGACCGGCGGCGCCGACAAGCTCGGCCTGGGCTACGCGGCGCTCTCGGCCGAGAACCCGGGGCTGATCTACTGCTCGATTGCCGGCTACAGTTCGGACGGCTCGGAGGCGACCCGGCCCGGCTACGACCTCGTGGTGCAGGGCGAGTCCGGCGTGATGGCGCTCAACGGCGAGGCCGGTGGGCCGCCCCTGAAGTTCGGGGTCGCGGCGGTGGACCTGTTCACCGGGCAATACGCCGCCCAGGCCGTGCTGGCGGCCCTGTTCCAGCGCGCGCGCACCGGGCGCGGCCGGACCATCGACCTCGCCCTGTTCGATTGCGGCGTGGCGCTGACCTCCTATTACGGGCTGGAGGCGCTGGCCCGGGGTATCGACCCGCCGCGCTACGGCAACGCCCACCCCTCGATCGTGCCCTACGGGGTGTTCGAGGCCGGCGACGGGCCGGTCGTGATCACGGTGGGCAACAACGCCCAGTACCGCCGCTTCTGCGAGCAGGTGCTGGAGCGCCCGGACCTGTGCGCAGACCCGCGCTTCGCCACCAATCTCGACCGCTCGAAGAACCGCGCCGTGTTCATCCCGATCCTGGAGGCCGAGCTCTCCAAGTGGGAGCGGGCGCCCCTGATCGCGCGCCTGCGCGGGGCGGGCATTCCCTGCGGCGAGGTGATGGGCCTGCGCGAGGCGCTGACCTGCGACCGCGCGCAGGAGGCCGGGCTCGTGGTCGAGGGCGCCGGCAACGCCCACGTCATCGCCCCGCCCTACCGCCTCGATGGGCGCCGCTTGCCCGTACGCCGCATGCCGCCGGGCCTCGGGGAGTCGAGCCAGGAGATCCTGGCCGAGCGGCTGGATGTCTCGGCGGAGGCGCGGGACGCGCTGGTGGCGAAGGGCGTGGTCCGGTAGGGCGCGCTCAGCCCTCTTCCGGCGCGAGCCGGGCGCGGGCATCGTCCAGCACCCGGGCCAGGGCGTCGTCCCAGGCGACCCGGGGCTGCCAGCCGGTGGCTTCGCGCAGGCGGGTCGCGTCGCCCGCGGCCAGCGGGATCTCGCTCGGACGCACCCGCTCGGGGGCGACGCGGATCTCGAACGGCACCCGGGCGCGGGCGCGCAGGCCGTCGAGGACGCTGGCGATGGTGCGGGGCACACCGGAGCTGATGTTGAACACGCTCCCGTCCGCCAGGGATTCCGCCCGGCCGATCAGGTCGACATAGGCGCCCGCCACGTCGGCGACGTCGAGGAAGTCGCGGTACGAGGAGAGGTTGCCGACTTCGAGGAGCGGCGGCGCGCGGCCGGCCTCGATCCGGGCGATCTGCCCGGCGAAGGAGGCGACGACGAAGCGTTCGTCCTGGCCGGGGCCGATATGGTTGAACGGCCGCAGCACCACGAGCTTCACGCCGATCCGGGGCAGCAGGTCGCGCAGCAGCTGCTCGCCGACCCATTTCGAGCGGGCGTAGGTGTTGCGCGGCAGGGGCTCGGCCTCCTCGGAGAGGGCGTGGCCCGCCAGGAACGCGCCGCCGTAGACCTCGCCCGAGCTGACGAAGAACAGCGTGCAGCCCGGCACCGCTTCGACCGCCGCCACGAGGTTCATCAGGCCGTTGACGTTCACCCGCCAGGTCTGGCCCGGCCCGGTGGCCGACTCACCCACTGAGGCGAGGCCGGCGAGGTGGAGGATCTCGGTCGGCCGGAAGCGCGCCATGAAGCCGCTCAAGGCGGCCTCGTCGAGGAGGTCGATGCGCTCGTAATCGACGCCCGCAGGCAGGTCCCGGGGCGCCCCGCGGCCGATCCCGACCACGCGGGCGCCCGACGCGGCCAGGAGCGGCAGGACGTGGCCGCCGACGAAGCCCGCCGCGCCGGTGACGAGGATGCGTCTCACGCCAAGCCTGCCGATCCGTTCCACGGGGTAGCGATCATCGTGTGGTCCCGGACGAGGTCAGGCACTGCCTCCTTCGAGGAGAACGCGGGGATATAAACCCGCGCATCGGCAAGGAAATGGGTTTCCAAAGGGCCCGAGGCCCTTTGGCGGGGTATCGGGGCGGAGCCCTGACCCTTCAGCTCATCGTCCGGGTGCCCCAGCGGGTGCCCATGCGGCTTTGGGCGCTTCCCGGGGAACTGCCGGCGTCGGCGCCGATCGCCGGCCCGGACGCGGTCTGCGGCCTGTGCTGGGAGCCGGGACCCATGGGCGTCGGTGCGATCGAGTCGGGCACCTCCGCCAGGTATTCCTCGTCCCGGTCGGTGGCGAACTGGCCGGCCTTGCGGAACGGCCAGAGATAGCCCGGCACCACCGCCTCGGCGGCGGTCGGGGTGATCCCGAGCGCCTCGATGGTGCGGCCCTCGGCCTTCGCGGCCTCGGACACGACATTGTCGTTCTGGAGCAGGATCACCTGGTCGCGGGTGAGCTTCAGGCTGTCGGGCAGCACGCCGAAGGTCAGGGTGTCGGCGACCTCCAGGAGCCGGGCCTGGAGCTTAGCCACCGGCAGCGGCAGGTCGACCACGGCGCGCTTACGCTGGATCGTCTTCAGCATGTAGCGCACGAGGTGCTCGAGGGTGGCGACCTCCGGTCCGCCGAGCTCGTAGACCTTGCCGCCCTGCACGGCGCCGTCGACCGCCCGGGCGATCGCCTCGGCGACGTCGCCGACGAAGACCGGCTGGAAGCGTGACTGGCCGCCCGCCAGGGGCAGCACCGGCAGCGCCCGGGCGAGACCGGCGAAGCGGTTGAAGAAGCTGTCGCCCGGCCCGAAGACCAGCGACGGCCGGAACACCACCGCGTCCGGGCAGGCGGCGAAGACCCGGGCCTCGCCCTCGGCCTTGGTGCGGGCATAGCGCGACGGCGAGGCCGGATCCGCCCCGATCGCGGAGACGTGGATCATCCGGGCGCCCTGCCGGGCGGCGGCGCGGGCGATCTCGGCGGCTCCGTCGACCTGCAGGCGCGCGAAGCTCTGCGAGCCGGTCTCCTGCAGGATGCCGACGAGGTTGATCACCACGTCCGAGCGCTCGGCCGCGCGGGCCACCGATTCGGGGTAGCGCAGGTTGGCCTGGACGGCCACGATCTGGTTGACCTTGCCCAGCGGCTGCAGGAACAGCGCCAGGTCCGGCCGGCGTACCGCGACGCGGATCCGGTAGCCGCGCTTGGCGAGGGCCCGCACCACGTGGCGCCCCAGGAAGCCGGAGCCGCCGAAGATCGTCACGAGCTGGGATTGCGGGCGCAGCGGGCCCGTGGCGGCGGTGGATGCGGGCATGCTGTCCTGAGGCGTGTTCTGTGGGCCGGTCATCGCCGTGGTCTCGGGCTCCTCGCGCGCCCCGGGGCGCCGTCGTGCGCGCCTACTTAGCCTAAGTTCGGCGCCTTGGGAGCCGCCCATGCGCGCCAGGGCGCGATTAGCGCCTCGCGGCGCCGGACGCGACCGGGAACGGGCACCGCCCCCATGCATTTCCACGGACGAATTCGCCGGGCGGCTGCGCCGGCCGGGGCCGCCGGGGACCACGATGATTCTAGGGATGCTCGTCTCGGCGGTGATCGCCGTCTTCGGACTGCTCGTCGCGCTGGGCCTGATCGGCCACCCGATCGATGCGCAGCTCATCAGCAACTACGGCTGGAGCATCCTGACCATCGGCGTCGCGCTGTTCGTGCTGTTCGCCTATCGCCGGTTCAGCCGGCCCCGGAGCGGGCGCCCCTTCTGACCGAGACGATCAGGCGACCTTGATCCGGCGCCGGACCTCGCGCGCCACCGTGGGGCGGTTGCCGGCCCGGCCGCTCACCGAGCGCGGGGCGCCGACCGTGATGCTCTGGCTCTCCCGGGCGATGAAGGCGGTGGGCATCTCCGCCTGGAGGTCGGCCTCCATGTCGCGCAGCGCCGTGTCGGAATGGGCCGGATGCAGGTGGATGATCGCCAGGGCCTTGACGCCGGCCATCCGCGCCAGCTCGACGCCCTTCTGCCAGGTCGAGTGCCCCCAGCCCCGGCAGGTTGGATACTCGCCGTCGGTGAACATGCCGTCATAGACCATCAGGTCGGCCCCCGCGACGAACTTGGCCAGCTCGGGATCCGGCCACGGGTCGCTGTGCTCGATGTCGCTGATCAGGCATAGGCGCCGGCCGCCATGCTCGAACCGGTAGCCCACCGAGCCCTGCGGGTGGTTCAGCAGGATCGTGTCGACCCGCGAGCCGTCCGGGAAGGTCAGGGTCTGGCCGGCCTCGAACCCGTGGTGGTTGAAGGTGCAGCACAGCCTGTCGAGGGTAACCGGGAAGAGCGGCGGCGCGAACAGGCGATCGAGGGTCGGGCCGGCTGATTCGCCGCCGAGATTGCCGCAATAGGTGTTGATCACCCGATCGGCGTCGAGGACCGCCGGCTTGAAGAAGGGAAGTCCCGCGGTGTGGTCGAGATGCAGGTGGGTGAACAGCAGGTCGACATCCCGCGGGAGATCGGTGCGGTGGCCCTGGCCGAGGTTGTAGATCCCTGAGCCGGCGTCGACCACGAACATCCGCTCGCCGCAGCGCACCTCGATGCAGGGCGTGCTGCCGCCGAATTCGGCATATTGCGGGCCGCTGACCGGCGTCGAGCCGCGCACGCCCCAGAATCGGAGGACGAGGCCCTGATCGGCCGCGCAGATGGTCGGCTCGGGATACTTGGACATGGCGATCACGAATCTGCGGACAGTCGGTCCCGATCCGTTACGATCGAAACCCCGTCGCCGTTCCGGGAAGGTAGCGCTGAATACGGCAGGCCGACGGGACAGGAGTACCGCTCATCCCCTGCCGTACAATGAATTGGGGGTCCGCACGCCGTCGTGATGTGCGGCCGCGCACACGGATGGGCCGCTTTCGGGGTCCGGTGCATGCCTAGAGGCGCTCGGCGGAGGCGATCAGGCCGGCGCCCGAGCCCGCCCGAATCGGGTGTCCGGCGGCCGAGCCGGAGGATTCGACGAGCGCCGCCGCCAGCAGGGATGGCAGGCCGTCGCCGTAGCGCGCCGGGAGGCGGCCCGCCAGCGCCCCGAACGGATCGGGGGCCCGCTCGTAGACCGGTACGAAGCCGGCCATCTGCCGCAGCGCGAGCCCGGACCCGGGCCCGCCCCAGGCGGCCCAGACGGATTCCGGCACCGGCCGCGGCGCTCGGTGGCCTGGCACGACCACCACCTCCTGGCCGGCGAAGGCCAAGGCCTCCGGCCGGCTGATGTCGCCGACCGCGCCGCCCCGGGCGGTATAGGCCGCCCAGAACGCGTGCTGGCCGCCGTCGGAATAGGTGGTGCGCACGGCGGGCTCGCCGGATTCGGCGAGCGTTGCCATCCGCGCCTCCTCGATGGCGCGGTAGGTCGCCACCGCAGCCTCCCGGGCGGGGTCCCGGGACGGCGCGAAGGCGTAGCGGCCGGCGACCACCGAGACCTGAAGCTCCTCCCGGCTCGCCTCGAACCGGTCGGACCCGGCCTTGAGCTCGCGCCAGAACGCGATGTTAGGGTCGGTCCGGTGGCGGGCCATGTTCTCGGCACTCATCCGGAACGGATAGGACTGGAACTGGAAGGCCGCCTGGCCGCCGTTCAGGGCCTCCCGGGCGATGGCGTAGATCTCGCCGACCGTGCCGTCGGTCATGGCGAAGCAGCCCATCGACGAGCAGATGCCGTGGACCATCACGGCCGAGCCGGTGCCGCCATGGGCGCGGTCGTAGGCGTTGGGATAGCCGACGTCGAAGGACAGGTAATAGTGCGAGTTCGGGTTCATCTGGCGCCGGGGCACCGTGTAGAACCCCTCCGGGGTCTGCCGGTCGCCGCTCATGCGCTTGGGGCCGAGCTGGCCGGACCAGCGGCAGATCGGGAAGGTCTTGATGTGGACGTACCCGGCCGGGCCCTTCTTCCAGACCTCGATCTCGGATTCTTTCTTATAAGCCCGGAACAGCACCGGGGCGGCGGCCGTGGTGCCCTTCTGCGCCATGACGGCAAGCGTCGCGGCCGGGATCGGCGCGTCGGCCTTTCCGGCCTGCGCCCCGCTCGGACCGCAGACGGTCAGGAGCACGAGGCCGGCGGCGAGGGATCTCGGTATCGGGAGAGGCATGAACCGTCCGCGCTGGATCGGCCGGGCGAGGGGGAATTGAGGCCGGGCAGGCACGGCGTCCCGACCTGACCGGCCATTGCGGCCGTCGTGAGGCCGTAGCCCTCAGGCGAGGGCCGGCTCCGGCTCCGGGACCTCGGCAGCCTGCGGCGCGACCACCGCGCTGTTCTCCACGGCGATCACCGCGTCGAACGGCTCGATCCCGTCGGGCACGCCCGATTCGGGCAGGCAGACGATGACGCCGCGTCCGGCCCGGGCCTGGCGGAGCCGGGCGAGGCGATCGCGCACGCCCTCGACCGTGCGGTCTTCGAGCGCCACCGCGACCACCAGGATGTCGGGCTCCCGGGCGAGGCAGCGGGCCAGCTCGATCGCCACGCGCTCCCGGGCGTTGATGGCGCCGTCCGCCAGCGCGCCGGTGCTGGGCTGGATCTCGACCTTGCTGTCGAGGCCGAGGCTGTAGACCGAGGCTTCGAGCCCCTCGTCGGCCAGGATCCGCTGCACCAGCGCCCGCACCCGCGGCTCGGCATTGGCCTCGCCGAGGCTGATCCGGCCGAACAGCAGGTTCTCCTCGAGGCTGGCCGCCGGATTGACCCGGCCGGGATCATGGAACTCCACCGCGCCGGCGAGGTGGGGCGGCAGCATCCGGGCGAAGGAGCGGCGCGCCTGGACCAGCCGCTGCTCGAAGGCGGCATCGATCAGCCCGAAGCGGTGCCGGGACTCGCTGTAGCGCAGGGCGAGGCCGATCAGCCGGGTCCGGTCGCGCTGGCCGGCCGGTCCCCGGCGCAAACTCGCGGCATTGGGCAGGCGGACCACGAGGTCTTCGAAATATCCCCGCTCCGAGGCCTGGAACAGCGAATAATTGTCGAAGAGCGGATGGTCGTTGGGCAGGTCGGCGAAGATCTCCACCGTGCTGCGGGCGACCGACAGGCCGATCTCGGTGAGCGGGCGCACCAGCTCCTCGGCCTCCAGCACCGCCCGCAGGTAGGGGTGGCGGGCGAACCGCAGGGGCGCGAAGGCGCCGCCCACCGGCTCGCCGAACAGGATGTTCTCGCCGATGCTCGCCTGATGGTTGTAGCGCTCCGGGTCGAACGGCTCGACCAGGCGCTCGGCCCCCTTGGCGGCGAGCGCCGCCCGCATGGTCCGGCGGGCCGCGACGATCGCCGCCGCCAGCCGGGGCTGGGTCGCCGGGTCCAGGCGACCGGTCAGGCCGCGGGCGTAGACGAAGCCGTCGAGGCCGGTGAGCCGACTGATCCCGATCAGCGCGATGTCGTCGGGGGCGTTGGCCGGCTCGGTGCCGTAGAGCAGGTTCTGCCGGAGCGAGCCCTCCATCAGGATCGCCTCCCCGGCCGCGAAGGCGATGCGGCGGGCGCGCTCCGCGGCGTCGAAGCCGCGCAGGTCCGAGCCCGCATAGGTGACGGCCCCGGCGGTCGGCTCGATCTGGCCGGCGAGCACGGCCGCCAGCACCCGGGCGCCGCTGCCCCGGCTGCCGGTGATCGCGACATGGCTCGGCATCGTGACGGTGACGTCGACGCCGGTCAGCCGCTCGCCGCTGGCCGGGTCGAAGGCGCCGACCCCCTGCGTCGCCAGGATGCCGGACCGGGGGAGCGGCGGGGCGAGCCCGGTCCGGGTGGCCTTCGCCTGCCGCCCCTGGAGCATCGCGATGAGCCGCGCCAGGTCGCGGAAGCGCGGGCGGACGGATCTCCGCACCGTCCAGAGCCGGGCGCAGGTCGCGGCGAGCCAGCCGGCGAGGCCGAAGGCCCCGGTGGCGGCGAGCAGCGCGGCCGGATCGACCGGCGGTGCCGGCGGTGCGCCCGGCGCCGTGGAGCGCCACAGGGCCGTGCCGATGGCGATGGCCGGGAGGATCACCGCCAGGGCGAGCGCCGGCGCCCGCGCATAGGCCAGCCGCGCCTCGGCCCGGGCGACCTTGGTGCGCATCGCCGCGACCCGGGCCGCGATGCGCTTGCGCTCCAGGGCTGCGGCGCCGTGGACCCGCACCGCCGGCAGCCGCCGCACGAGGTCGTTCAGGTTGGTCTCGGCCCGGGTGCTCGAGCGCAGGCGCAGGTCCTGCCGGTCCCGGGCGCGTTCCAGGACCAGCCCGTAGGCCAGCCCGATCGCCGCCAGCCCGATCGCCGCGGTCGGGATCAGGCGGGGGGCGGCAAGCCCCGCGAAGCCGAGGGCGAAGAGCAGCGCCGCCAGGGTCATGGCCGGCACGACGATGCCGGCGGCGAGCAGCCGGTCGCCCCGCCCCAGCACCTCGCCGACCAGGCGGGCGAGGCTGCGCGCCTCGTCCCGGCCCCCGGCCGGCGCGTCGAGGATCGCCCGCAGGACGCTTTCCCGGACGGCGTCCGCTGCCTGGTTCTGGGCCTTGAAGCACAGGCGCGCCACGACCCAGCCGATTCCCGCCAGGGCCAGCGCGCAGCCGGCGATGCACAGGAAGGCGGCGAGCTCCAGCTCGGCGGGACGCATCGGGAATCCGTGCGCCAGCACGATCTCGCGGCCGGGCAGCGACAGGGCGACCCGCAGGAACGGCAGGGCCGGCGCCTCGTCGCGGGGCAGCACCGCGACCAGATCGCGCAGGCACAGCAGGGCCAGCGCGCAGAGCGGGGCGCCGAGCCCGACCACGAGGGCGACGGCGGTGACGTGCAGGCGCCGGGCGGCGCGCCAGGTCAGGACGATGGGATCGGAATCCATAGGGGTCCGAGGCGAGTCCGGGATGGGGCGGCGGCGGGATCGGGCCGCCATGCCCCGGTCAGGCAGCGCATAGGCCCTCGCGCCGCCGGCGGGAAGTCTTGCGCCGCTGGCGGGAGATTTTGCGCTGCTGGCGGGAGGTCTTGCGCCGCCGGCGGGAAGTGTCGAGCGCTCGATGCCGGAAGCGGCCGGTTTGATGATCCATGTTCTAGCTCTCGTCTGGAAAAGCTCTAGGTTCCACACTCGGACGGTCGCGGCGGGCCGCCCAGGCGCCCGGCCGTTTTGGTCGCATTGCATCGGCGTTCCGCTGCGCTGCACTGTCCAACCCGGGACCAACGGTGGGGCGACGCTTGCGGCGCGAGGCTGAGCAGATCGAACCCGAAGACCGGATCGTGCCGCCCCGCGGGCGTGCCTGATGGCGCAGCTGTTCACGCCTGGCGCGGACGCGATCTACCGGCTCGCCCTGATGACCGGCGTGGCCTGCCTGGTCGGCCTGCCGGTGCTGGCGGCCGGGATCGTGCGCTCGAACTACGTCACCGGGGTCGGCATCGCCCCGGCCCAGCCGGTGCCGTTCAGCCACAAGCACCATTCGGGCGAGCTCGGCATCGATTGCCGCTACTGCCACACGACCGTCGACAAGGTCGCCTCGGCCGGGATCCCGCCGACGCATACCTGCATGACCTGCCACTCGCAGATCTGGACCGGCTCGGACATGCTCAAGCCGGTGCGCGACAGCTACGCCCAGGACAAGCCCCTGGAATGGGTGCGGCTGAACAAGTTGCCGCAATACGTCTACTACAACCACTCGGTGCATGTGACGAAGGGCATCGGCTGCTCGACCTGCCACGGCGAGGTCACTGCGATGCAGATGACCTACCGGGCCAACGCCTTCGAGATGCAGTTCTGCCTCGATTGCCACCGGGCGCCTGAGAAATACGTCCGCACGCCCGACGAGGTCTGGAACATGACCTGGAAGCCGCCGGCCGACCAGGCGACGCTCGGGCCGAAGCTCGTGGCCGAGTACCATATCCGCGGCGGCTCGCGGCTGACCGAGTGCGGGATCTGCCACCGATGACCAGCGGATCCGACATCGCGGCCCTGCGCCAAAAACTCGCCGGCGGCGACGGCCCGCGCTTCTGGCGCAGCCTCGACGCCGTCGCCGACAGCCCGGAATTCCGCGACTACCTCGCGGCCGAGTTCCCCTCCGCGGCCCGGCTCGCCGCGTCCCCGGAGCGGCGCGGCTTCCTCAAGCTGATGGCCGCCTCCTTCGCGCTCGGCGGCCTCACCGCCTGCGGTGGCGGGAGCCGGGATTATGAGGTGCCCTACGTCAACCAGCCCGAGCGGATCGTGCCGGGCACGGACCTGTCCTACGCCTCCTCGGCTGTGTTCGACGGGTTCGGCAACGGCATCCTGGTCACCACCCGCAACGGCCGGCCGCTGAAGATCGAGGGCAATCCTGAGCATCCCTGGAGCTGCGGCGGCACCGACGTGCTGGCCCAGGCCTCCGTGCTCGGCCTCTACGACCCGTTCCGCTCCCAGGCGGTGCAGCATCTCGGCCGCCCGAGTTCCTGGGCGGCGTTCCGGGCGGCCCTCCAGGCGCAGATGCCGGCCTGGCACGAAGCCGGGGGCGAGGGCGTGGCGCTGGTGACCGGGCCGGTGACCTCGCCCACCGTGGCGGCGCAGATCGCCCGGATGCGGGCGGCCTATCCGGCCGCGCGCTGGTTCGCCGGCGCCGGCGTCGGCCGCGAGGCGATCTACGAGGGCGCCCGCCGCGCCTATGGGAAGCCACTGGAAACGCTGCCCGATTTCGGCCGGGCGCGCACCATCGTGTCCCTGGACGGCGACTTCCTCGATCTCGGCCCCGGCCAGGTCGGCCTGTCGGGTCGTTGGAGCGCGGCCCGCCGGGCGGCCTATGCCGAGGGACGCTTGCTCACCCTGCACGCCGCGGCCCCGACCCCGACGCTGACCAGCGCCAAGGCGGACTTCTCGACCCCCCTCGCCTCAGCCCGACTCGAAGCCGTAGCCCGGGATTTCTTGGCGTTGGCCGCAGGCGGTGCAGCGCCGTCCGGCGACGATCCGGTGTCGCGCTGGACGAGACGCGCCGCCGAGGCCCTGATCGAGGCGCGGGGCGCCGGCCTCGTCACCACCGGCCTCGCCGCGAGCCCGGACCTGCACGAACTGGTCCACCGCCTCAACGGCGCGCTGGGCAATACCGGGGTGACCCTGCGGCACACGGCGCCCGCGGTCGAGACAGGCGCGGGCACCCTGGCAGAGCTGGCCGAGGCGATGGAGCGCGGCGCGGTCAAGGTGCTGATCGTGCTCGGCGCCAACCCGGTCTACGACGCGCCGGCCGCCCTCGACTTCGCTGCCCGGATGGAGCGTGTGCCGCTCAAGATCCATGCCGGGCTCTATGACGACGAGACCGGCGCCCATGCCGACTGGCACCTGCCCATCGCGCATCCGCTGGAATCCTGGGGCGACGTGCGCTCCCTCGACGGCACGGTCGGGCTGATCCAGCCGACGGTGGCGCCGCTCTACAACGGCCGCACCCTCCCGGACATGCTGGCCTTCCTGACCGACGGGCGCGGGAGCGAGGGCGGCGAGGACGCGCTCGGCCTGCTCAAGGCGCGCTGGCGCACCGATGGCGAGGATGCGACGGCGTTCGAGGCCCGCTTCGCCGACGCCCTGCGCCGGGGTTTCTGGCCCGACAGCGCGGGCGCGACCGAGGATGTCGCCCTCACCCAGGAGGCGCCGCCCTCCCCTCCGGCGCCGGCCGCGGACGGGATCGAGGTGGTGTTCCGACCCGATTCCACGATCTGGGACGGCACCCATGCCGACCTCGCCTGGCTGCAGGAACTGCCGAAGCCCCTGACCAAGATCGTCTGGGAGAACGTCATCGCCCTCAGCCCCCATCTCGCCGAGCGCGAGGGCGTCGCCACCGGCGACATCGTGCGGGTCGAGGCGGCGGGGCGCGCCGTCGAGGGCGCCGCCTGGATCCTGCCCGGCCAGGCCGCCGAGACCGTGACCCTGAGCCTCGGCTACGGCCGCACCGTGCCGGACCACCTCTCGAACGGCCTCGGCTACGACGCCGCCACCCTGCGCCCCGTCGCGACGCCCTGGCGGCTCACCGGGGCGCGGCTGACCAAGACCGGCCGCCGCCGGATGCCGGCGACCACCCAGAACCTCGGCACGATGGAGGGCGAGGACATCGTCCGCGTCCAGGCTCTGGGCGCCGCCCCGGTGGGCAATCCCAAGGGCGCGCCGCCCCCGGCCTCGTTCTACCCGGCCCCGGAAACCCAATTGACCGGCGCGGCGGCGCAATGGGGCATGGCGATCGACCTCGATGCCTGCACCGGCTGCAACGCCTGCATCACCGCCTGCCAGGCGGAGAACAACATCCCGGTGGTCGGGCGCGAGGAGGTCGCGCTCGGGCGCTGGATGGGCTGGCTGCGGGTGGACCGCTACTACGCGGGCGGACTCGACGCGCCGACGACGCATTTCCAGCCGGTGCCGTGCATGCATTGCGAGCAGGCGCCCTGCGAGGTCGGCTGCCCCGTGGAGGCGACCCTGCACGACAGCGAGGGCCTGAACCTGCAGGTCTACAATCGCTGCGTCGGCACCCGGACCTGCCAGAGCTACTGCCCCTACAAGGTCCGCCGCTTCAACTATCTGGATTATACCGGTGGCATGACCCCGGTGCAGCAGCAGCAGCGCAATCCCGAGGTCACGGTCCGCGCCCGCGGCGTGATGGAGAAGTGCACCTACTGCATCCAGCGCATCGCGGCGGCCCGGGTCACCTCGGCCAAGGACGCGCACGCCCCGATCCAGGACGGCGCCGTCGAGACCGCCTGCCAGGGCGCCTGCCCGACCCGGGCGATCACCTTCGGCAACGTCGCCGACCCGACGAGCCGGGTCTCGGCCGCCCGCAAGGATCCGCGGGAATACGCGCTGCTCGGCCACTTGAACACGCGCCCGCGCACCACCTATCTCGCCGGGCTCGCGCCCGCCGCCGATCCCACCGGACGGGAGGGCTGAGCATGTCCGGCGCTCTCGCAGGCGGTCCTCTGATCCGGCCGGACGAAACCCTTCAGGGCATCGGCGGCACGGTCACCGCGATCCCGTTGACGCATCCGCGCAACCGCCGCTGGTGGATCGCCTTCGCGGGGGCGGTGGCGCTGCTCGGCGTCTTCGGCTTCACCCTGGGCACCCTGCTCTATGCGGGGCCGGGGGTCTGGGCGAACAACAACGCCGTTGTCTGGGCCCTCGACATCGCGAGCTACGATTGGTGGATCGGCGTCGCGTCGGGCAGCCTGCTGGTCTCGGCGGTGCTGCTGCTGCTTGGGGCGGAGTGGCGCGGGGCGGTGAACCGCATCGCCGAGACCCTGGCGCTGCTCGCCACCGCATCCGCCGGGCTCTACCCGATCATCCATCTCGGGCGGCCGTGGTTCTTCTTCTGGAACCTGCCCTACCCCAACACCTACGACCTCTGGCCGCAATTCCGCTCGCCGCTCCTGTGGGACGCGATCGACATCGTCGCCTTCCTGGTGATCTGCGTGAGCCTCTGGTTCATCGGCCTGCTGCCGGATCTGGCGACCCTGCGCGACCGCGCCTTCGTGGAGGCGATGCGCCAGATCGACGCCAAGGCCCGCACCCGCAAGCGCGCGCTGCTGCGCGCGCAGGTCTACGGCATCGTCGCCTCGGGCTGGCGCGGCTCGGCGGCCCATTGGCAGATCTGGGTCCAGGCCTACCGGACGGTGGCCCTGCTCGGCGTGCTGCTGGTGGTCTCGGTCCAGACCGGCGCCTCGGTGATGCTGGCCGGCTCGCTGATGCCGGGCTGGCACAGCACCCTGCTGCCGGTGAGCTTCCTGGTGAACGCGGTCTATTCCGGCGTCGGCATCACCGCGGCGATCGTCGTGCTGATCCGCGTCGTCTACGGCCTCGACAGCCTGGTCACCGCGCGCCACCTCGACCTGCTCGGCCGCCTGCTGCTCGGCCTCGGCTGCGCCAGCGCCTATTGCTATGCCGCCGAGTATTTCGACACGTTCCTCAACGGCGACGCGCAAGCGCGGGCCGTGCTGGTGCGGCGCATGACCGGCGACCACGCCCTGGTCTCGTGGACGGCGATCCTCGGCCTGGTCCTGCCGGCGCAGGTGCTGTGGTCGGCCCGCGCCCGGACGGCGCCCCTCGCGATCGCCGTGGTCGGGCTCCTGGTCGCGGCCGGCGCCTATGCGGACCACGTCATGGTGCTGGTCGTCACCCTGACCCAGGATTTCCTGCCCTCCTCGCGGCTGCCCTACGGGCCGGATCCCTGGGGCATCGCCACCTTCGCGGGCTCGCTCGGGCTGTTCCTGACCCTGCTGCTCTTGTTCCTGCGCTACCTGCCGGCGGTCTCGATCATCGAGAGCCGCCGCTTGGCCCTGGCCCGGGCGCCGGGCACCGAGGCCGCCGCCCGGGAGGCCGCGTCCCGCGCCACCCTGCGCCCGGAGGAGAATCCCGGGCCGGCGCCGCTCTGGGGCGTGTCCGCCACCTTCGCCAGCCAGTCCGACCTCGCCGCCGCCCTGCAGGCGGTGTCGGGGATCAGCCCGCCGGACCATGTCCATCTCGACGGGCACGGGCCGGTGCCGATGCCCCGGACCCTGCGGGCGCTCGGCCTGGAGGGCCGCTCGATCCTGCCCTACGCGCTGGTCGGCGCGTTGCTCGGCGGCGCGGGCTTCTACGCCATGTGCGTCTACGCCACGGCCTACGATTACGTGTTCCTGATCGGTGGGCGTCCGCGCCTGTCCTGGCCGTCCTTCGTGGTGCCGAGCATCTCCTTCGCGATGATGACCGGCTGCATCGCGATCCACCTCGCGCTGCTCGTGCTCAACCGCCTGCCGCGGCTGAACCACCCGGCCTTCAACATCCCGGGCTTCCTGCGCGCCTCGGACGACCGGTTCTTCCTCTCCGCGGAGGCGCGCAGCGACCGCTTCGACGCGGCGCGGTTCGAGCGCCGGCTCACCAGCCTGCCGGTCGAGGCCGGGCGTCCCCTCGAGATCCGCAGGATCCCGCGATGAGGCGCACCGCCGGCCTCATCCTGCTCGCGGCGCTGCCGGCCCTCTCGGCCTGCGGCGAGGCCAACATGGACGACCAGGCCCGGGCCAAGACCTGGGACCGGAACCCGTTCTTCCCCCGCCAGATCACCATGCGCCAGCCGGTCTCCGGGACCGTGCCGCGGACCGACCCGGCCCGGGAGGCGCCCCAGCCGCAGACGATCAGCCAGGACCTGGTCGAGCGCGGCCGGCAGCGCTACGCGGTGTTCTGCACCCCCTGCCACGGCCAGGACGGGCGCGGCCGGGGCATCGTCGTGCAGCGCGGCTTCCCGCATGCCGGCGACCTCACCGCCGAGCCCCTGCGCAAGGCCCCGGCCGCCGAGATCTACGACGCCATCGGCAACGGCCGGCGCGCCATGTTCGGCATGGCGCAGATGATCCCGTCCGCCGACCGCTGGGCGATCGTCGCCTATGTCCGGGCGCTCCAGCTCAGCCAGGACGCGCCCGTCGCGAGCCTGTCGCCGGACGACCGGACCCGCCTGGAGGCGACCCAGTGAGCCGCCCTCTCCTCCTCGGCCTCCTCGGGCTCGGCCTGCTGGCCTGCTGCTTTCTCGCGGGCGGCTGGCGCGGGGCGGCGTGCGCGTATCTCGCGGCCTGGCTCGTCCTCCTGGCGCTGCCTGTCGGCGCCCTGCCGGTGACGATCGTGGCCGAGCGTTTCGGCAAGCGCGTGCGCGAGCGCGGCGGCGTCGAGATGCTGGCGGGCCTGCGCCGGCTGATGGCGCTGATGCCGGTGGCCGCGATGCTGGGGCTGCCGCTGCTCGCCGCGGTGCCGGTGCTCTACCCCTGGGTCGGGGCGGTGCCGCGCACGCCGCTGGCCGCGCTCTGGTTCACCACGCCGTTCTTCATGGCCCGGGTGATCGTGTATCTCGCGGCCTGGATCTGGCTGGCCTTCCGCTTCGCGCGGCCCTTCGACGAGCCGGGCGAGGGCCGCACCGTGCCGGCGGTGGGGCTCCACGCGGTGGTCGGCACCCTGTTCACCACCGACGTGATCGCCTCCCTCGATCCGCGGCTGGATTCCACGCTGCTCGGCCTGCTGGTGATGACCGCCTGGAGCGGGCTGGCCTTCGCGGCCGCGATCCTGCTCGCCTGGGAGGAGCCGGAGCCGGTGGGCCGCGGGCGCACAGCGCCCGGGCGCGGCCGGCTGGTTCCCCTGGTGGTGCTCCTCGGGCTCTGGGCGTTCCTGCACTTCGTGCAGTTCCTGATCGTCTGGTCGGCCAATCTCCCCCCGGAGGTCGCCTGGTACTTCGCCCGCGGCGGCGGACTCGGGCGCGGCCTGTCGATCGCGGCCGGGATCGTCGTGGTGCTGGCCGGTCTTGCGACCCTGCGGCCGGGCCGCCCGACCACCCGGATCCTGGCCGGCGCGGCGCTCGCGGTGCACGCCCTCGAGATGTTCTGGCTGGTCACCCCGGCCCTGCGCGACCGGTTCGTGATCCGTCCGGCCGATGCGCTTGCGGCCCTGGCCGTGGCGTGTCTCGCCGCCGCGCTCCATCTCCTGCTGCGCGGGCGCGCGGCGCCGGCTGTCCGACGCGCCGGGAGGGTCGCATGAGCGTCGGCGGCACCCCCGGTCCCGGCCTGATCCCGGCGATCCTGGCCGGGCTGACCCTGCGCGGCAGCGGCCTGCTGAACGGCCGCCCGCCCCGCGGCACGCCGGCCAATGCCCCGCGCGATCCCGACGGTCCCGGCTACGAGACGCGCGATGTCGGCGTCCGCAACACCGCGCTGGTGATGGCCGGCCTCGCGCTCGCGGTCCTGACGGTCATCGGCACCATGGTCTGGCTGATGGGCGCCTTCAGCGCCAGCCAGCGCCGGACCCTGCCGACCCTGACCCGCCAGCAGACCGCGCCGCTGACGCCGCCGCCCCCGAACCTTCAGGCGGACCCCTATGCCGACCTCGACCGCCAGCGGGCCGAGGCCGCGGCCCGGCTCGCCGGCTACGGCTACAGCGACCCGGCCCGCACCCGGGCCCGCATCCCGATCGACCGGGCCATGGACCTGATCGTCGGCCGCCCCCTCGACGCGCCGGACCGGTAGCAGGATGACGCCGAACCACGCTGCCCTCGAACTCTGGCCCGCCGCGGTCTCGGCCACCGCGTCCGAGACGGACCTGCTGATCCTGGCCTTCACGGTCCTGACCCTGCTGCTGACCGTGCCGGTCTTCGTGGCGATCACCTATTTCGCCCTGCGTTACCGGGAGGGCTCGGAGGCGGATCGGCACCCGTCCGGCATCCGCTCCAACCTGATCGAGATCAGCTGGATGCTGATCCCGTTCCTGCTGACGCTGATCTTCTTCGTCTGGGGGGCGCGGCTGTACGTGGCCTCGCGCAACGCGCCGCCCGACGCGATGGTGATCGAGGCGATCGGCCGGCAATGGATGTGGAAGTTCCAGCATCCCACCGGCCAGGCCGAGATCAACGACCTGCACCTGCCGATCGGGCAGCCGATCCGCCTGCACATCATCAGCCAGGATGTGATCCACGCCCTCTACCTGCCGGCGGTGCGCCTGCAGGTCGCCGCCCTGCCCGACCGCTACACCGACCTGTGGTTCAAGGCCAACAAGATCGGCACCTATCACCTCTACTGCTCGGAATATTGCGGCACCGACCATTCCGTGATGGGCGGCGAGGTCACCTTCATGAACCCCGGCGACTACCAGGATTGGCTGACCCATGCCGGCGCCCAGCAGAGCAAGGTCGCGGCCGGCCGCACCCTCTACGAGGCCTATGGCTGCGCCGGCTGCCACGATCCCGGCTCGGCCGTGAAGGCCCCGAGCCTCGCTGGCCTCTACGGCAGCCCGGTGAAGCTCGCCGACGGCCGCACGGTGACGGCCGACGAGACCTGGCTGCGCGAAAAGATCCTGAACCCCAACGGCGACCGGCTCGCCGAGGGCTACAAGCAGGTCATGCCGAGCTTCGCCGGGCGGATCCCGGAGGACGAGCTCGGCCGCCTCATCGATTTTCTGAAATCCTACACGGCGCCGACCTCCGGCAAGGCCGCGCAGGCCATTCCATGAAGGCGACATCATGAGCGCAACGGGCAGCGTCGGCGGCACGGCCCGCCGCGAGCCGCACGCGCCGGAGGCCACCCTCGGGCGCAAGGCGGACTATCTCCACGCGGATTCGACCCTGCGCTCGTGGTTCCTCACCACAGACCACAAGCGCATCGCGATCCTGTACCTGACCTCGATCACCGGTTTCTTCGTGATCGGGGCGGTGGCCGCCGGCGTCGTCCGGCTGGCGCTGATCGTGCCGAACGGCGCGATCATGACCAACGACACCTACAACAAGGCCTTCACCATCCACGGCGTGGTGATGGTGTGGTTCTTCCTGATCCCGTCGATCCCGGCGACCTTCGGCAATTTCCTGATCCCCCTGATGATCGGGGCCAAGGACCTGGCCTTCCCCAAGCTCAACCTGACGAGCTGGTACGTGTTCATGGCCGGGGCGTTCTTCACCCTGGTCTCGCTGGTGCTGGGCGGCGTCGATACCGGCTGGACCTTCTACGCGCCGCTCTCCACCGCCTTCTCGAACACCTGGGTCCTGCCGGCCCTGATCGGCGTGACCATCGTGGGCTTCTCGTCGATCCTCACCGGCCTCAACTTCGTGGTCACGATCCACACCATGCGGGCGCCCGGCATGACGTGGTTCAAGCTGCCGATCTTCGTCTGGGCGCACTACGCCACCAGCCTGATTTTCTTGCTCGCCACGCCGGTGATCACCACCGCGCTGATCCTGCTGATCATGGAGCGGGGCTTCCATATCGGCGTGTTCGACCCGGCCTATGGCGGCGACCCGGTGCTGTTCCAGCACCTGTTCTGGTTCTACTCGCACCCAGCCGTGTACATCATGGTCCTGCCCGGCATGGGGGTGATCTCGGAGATCGTCCCGGCCTTCGCGCAGAAGAAGCTGTTCGGCTACCGGTTCGTCGCCTACGCGTCGATCGGGCTGGCCTCGGTGACCTTCTTCGTCTGGGGCCACCACATGTTCGTCAACGGCCAGAGCGACCTGGCCTCCCTGGTGTTCTCGGCCCTGTCCTTCGCGGTGGCGGTGCCCTCGGCGGTCAAGGTCTACAACTGGACCGCCACGATCCATAAGGGAAGCTTACGGCTCGACACGCCGATGCTCTACGCCATGGGCTATATCGGGCTGTTCGTGCTCGGCGGGCTCACCGGCCTCTATCTGGCGACGCTGGCGATCAACCAGCATATCCACGCGACCTACTTCGTGGTCGCGCATTTCCACTACATCATGGTCGGCGGCACGGTGCTGGCCTTCCTGGGCGGCCTGCACTTCTGGTGGCCGAAATTCACCGGCCGGATGTACAGCGAACCCTGGGGCCGGGTCTCGGCGGTGCTGATCTTCCTCGGCTTCAACGTGACCTTCTTCCCGCAGTTCATCCTCGGCTATCTCGGGATGCCTCGCCGCTACGCGACCTATCCGGTCGAGTTCCAACTGCTGAACGTGCTGTCCTCGGCCGGCGCCACGATCCTGGCCGCGGGCTACATCTTCCCGATGCTCTACCTGGTCTATTCCCTGTGGTTCGGCCGCAAGGCGCCCGCCAACCCGTGGAACGCCAAGGGGCTCGAATGGGAGACCGGCTCGCCGCCGCCCAAGCACAATTTCCTCAGCCCGCCCGAAGTGCCGCGCATCCCCTACGACTACCCGATCCAGGCGCAGGAATCCCAGGACCAGCACGGATGAGCGAGGGGCTGGCAGACGGCGTCGGTGTTGCCCGCGCCGGGCATTTCGAGACGGTGGGCCAGCAGCGGGCCGCCGCGACGCTGGGCATCTGGGCCTGGCTGATCACCGAGCTGCTGCTGTTCTCGGCCCTGTTCCTGGTGGCGCTGATCACCCGGATCCTGCACCCCGAGGCGACGGTCGCGGCGGTCAAGCACCTCAAGTTCTGGATCGGCGCCACCAACACCGTGGTGCTGATCTGCTCCAGCTTGACCATGTCGATGGCGATCGAATTCTCGCGGATCGGCTGGCAGCGCGCCATGGTCCGGGCGATGCTCGCGACCGCGGCGCTTGGCGGCCTGTTCCTGGTGCTCAAGGGCTATGAATACTACGCCGACTGGGACGAGCACATGATGCCGTTTCTGAGCAGCCGGCCCTTCGCCCTGGCCGAGACGCCGCCGGCGCGGCTGTTCGTGAACCTCTACTACGTCGCCACGATCCTGCACGCGGCCCACCTGTTCACCGGTATCGCGCTCCTGCTCGGCATGACCTGGATGGCCGCCAAGGCCGGCTTCCTGTCCCGCCACCAGAACTGGATCGAGGTCTACGGCCTGTACTGGCACTTCATCGACCTCGTGTGGATCCTGGCCTTCCCGATCCTTTATGTCGTGAACCGGTGAGTCGGGGGATGCGATGCGATGTCGAAGGAGCCGAGCGGCCGCTTTCGGGGCGGATCGCAGACCCGGCGCGACCGTTGGTTCGGCCTCGACCAGCAGCCTGACTTCGAAGCCTTTCGGCGCTGGTGGCATCGCGTCGGCAAGGAGGAGTCCGGGGGACGCGATCTGGAGAGCCGGGAGCAGGCGCTTGCGGAATACGAGGCGTGGATCAAATCGGGCCGGAATCGTGTAGGGTCTTGAGCATGGCCGTCGCGCTACAGGATTGGGAATCTCCGGGCTCCGTCGACGAGGAGCAGATGATCGCGTGGCTGCGCGACGTCGGGAGCCTGCCGCCGGCCCTGACGGCAGCGGAGATCGCGCGCCTTCTCGATCGGACCGGTTCGCACCGCCTGCGCAACGCCGCCGCTCTGGCGCTCGCGGAACTGAAGGCGGCCGGTGCCGCGGAACGCATCGGCGTGCTCCTCCGGCGAGCTGACATTGCCCCGCAATCCGGGTCGCTCCTGTTCGCCCTCGACGAGTTGGGCGGGACGCTTTCTCTGGAGAGCCTCGTCAACATCCTCCACAACGGCTCCTTCGAGGCGCGGTCCGAGGCGCTTCACTTTCTGGACGCGGATCGCGTGTCGATGGCGGATCCCGAGAGCCGCCGCGTCGCGAGCGCTGAGCTTACCGCACTCGCCGCCGGGCCGGATCCGGACGCCGCCGCCGCCGCGCAGGACGCCCTCGCGATGCTTCCGGATCGAACTGGCCATTCCAGTCCGGAGCAGCATCAGGCATGAGGCTGCTCGCGCCCTGGTCGACCCTCAGCGCCGACGACCGCGCCCTGCTCCGGCGGCGGCTGCGCACGCCGGTGCTGACCTTCCTGGCGCTGCTCGCCCTGCTCGCCGTCAACGTCACCCTGGGGGCCACCCTGCCCTTCGCCCAGGTCTGGATCGTCGAGCTCCTGGTCGTCGCCGTGATGGTGGCGCTGATCCTCCTGGTCTCCATGGAGGTGATCCACGAGCCGCCTCTGGTGCGGCTGTTCTCGGGGCTCGGCTTCTTCTGGGTCGCCATCATGGTCGGGATGACGCTGACCGATTATCTGGCGCGGTGAAGGTTGGACGCTCCATCTTGCTTCCCGACGGCTGATCCTTACCGTCGAGACTCATGCACACGGTCGTCCTGACGCCGAAATTTCTTGCTGACGCGAAAGTTGCGGGCGTCTCGGACAGCGAGATGGAGGCGATCATCGATGTGATTGCAGCGGATCCGAGCGCCGGTGATCTCATCCCGGAGACCGGCGGAGCCCGAAAGGTCAGGATCGGTGGCCGGGGCAAGGGCAAGTCCGGAGGCTATAGGGTCATTACGTTCTACGTTGTTGATGACCTGCCTGTGTTCCTGCTGCGTCTGGTTTCAAAAGGGCAGCGCGTCGATATCAGCCGTGCCGAGCGGCATGCCGTCAGAGCGGCGCTGACGGACCTGGTCGAAGTGTATCGCGCGGGTTTGCACAGGCACGGGTGATCCACACATGGTGGATGCGATTTGTATCGAGAGGCGAGAGATGACCGCTTTCGGTGAAGGGCTGGTCGAGGCCGCGCAGCAGGCCCTCGCCATCGCCCGCGGCGAAGCCCAACCGGGGACCTATCGCGTTCACAGCCCGCCGGCGCTCGACGTGAAGGTCGTGCGTCGGGAGCTCGGTTTCACGCAGGCCGAATTTGCTGCCCGCTTCGGCTTTCCGATCGGGACCCTTCGCGACCTCGAGCAGGGCCGCGCTCGACCGGATGCCGCGACGCGGGCCTATCTGACCGTGATCCGCCATGACGCCGCCGCGGTGCTCCGGGCTCTGGAGAATGCGCAGAAGAGCGACTGAAACGTCGGTTGTCGCGAAGGTCGAACGTCTCTAAATCCGCTGACCCGCGGATGCGGTTCGGGTGGAAAGTCGGAGACCATGTGCGAACTGCTCGGCATGAGCGCCAACGTGCCGACCGACATCCGCTTCTCGTTCGCCGGGCTCGCCCGGCGCGGCGGCGACACCGGGCCCCATGCCGATGGCTGGGGCATCAGCTTCTATGACGGGCGGACCTGCCGCAGCTTCCACGAGCCGGAGCCGAGTTCGCGCTCGCAGCTGGCCCGGCTGCTGCGCGACATGCCGATCAAGAGCCGCATCGTCGTCGCCCATGTGCGCAAGGCCAATCGCGGCCGGGTCAGCCTGGAGAACACCCACCCGTTCGCGCGGGAATTGTGGGGCCGCCGCTGGACCTTCGCGCATAATGGCCAGCTCAAGGGCGTGAAGCGGCTGCCGCTGGGCAGCTTCATGCCGATCGGCTCCACCGACAGCGAGCACGCCTTCTGCTGGATGCTCGGCCGGCTCCAGGCCCGGTTCCAGGCCCTGCCCCGGCCCGCGACCCTCGACCGGGCCGTGGCCGACCTCGCGGGCGAATTGCACGCGCTCGGCGTGTTCAACATGCTGCTGACCGACAGCCGCACGCTCTACGCCCATTGCGGCAAGCGCCTCTGCTACCTCACCCGCCGGGCGCCGTTCGGCACCGCCACCCTGATCGACGAGGATTGGCAGGTGAATTTTGCGCAGGAAACCTCCGAGAGCGACGTGGTCACGGTGATCGCCACCCAGGCGCTGACCCGGGACGAGCGCTGGACCGACCTCGCCCGCGGCGATGTCCTGACCCTGCGGGATGGGGCGATCCGCCTGTTGAGACCGGCCGGGGCTTCTTAAGTCGAGCTTGGGCGAGGGTGCATGCGCGCCTCCGATGCGCTAGAACGCCTGTAATAGGAGCGCATCGACCGGACTTGAGGGGGAGTTCGGCCGACAAGCGATCCGCCTCGACCGGTCCGGACCGCAGGTCGAGCCACGATGAGCTGACGAGCACGATACGCATGAGCCGCGACGAGACCGACACCGTCCTGTCCCAAGAGGACGGGCTTCGGGATGGCCGCCCGAACCTCGCCCCGAACATCCGCACGCATCTCGGCGAGCACCTGCGCACCGTCTACGAGCGGATCGGCGAAGAGGTTCTGCCGTCCCGCTTCGCCGACCTGATCGAGAAGCTGGAAGAGGCGCTGCGCGCCCGCGGCGAGGCGATCGAGCCGGAATTCCGCAACGGCCTGCTCGCTGCGGTGCCGTCGCTGCGCGCCTTCGCCCTGTCGCTGACCTCGAACCCTGCCCGCTCGGACGATCTCGTCCAGGACACCCTGCTCAAGGGCTGGCAGCACCGCGCCCGGTTCCAGCCGGGGACCAACCTCAACGCGTGGCTGTTCACGATCCTGCGCAACATCTTCTACTCGGATCACCGCAAGCGGGTCCGGGAAGTCGAGGACCAGGACGGCTCCTACGCGGCCCGGCTGGCCACGGCCCCGCACCAGGGCGACCGGCTCGACGTCGAGGACCTGCAATCGGCGCTCGCCAAGCTGCCGCCGGACCAGCGCGAGGCCCTGGTGCTGGTCGGCGCCGAGGGCGTCTCCTACGAAGAGGCCGCCACGATCATGGGCTGTAAGGTCGGCACCGTGAAGAGCCGCGTCAGCCGCGCCCGCGGCCGGCTGGCCGAACTCCTGGGCTACGACGAGGAGGATCTCGGCTCCGACCGGTTCATCCAGTCGGCGATGCCCAAGGACGCGTAGCCTGCGCCCCGGGCGGTCCGTCGCCCGGGAAAAAAGATGCATCCGAATCCGGGGATCGGGCGTTACCGGCCCGAGCTTCGTCGCCTCGCTGCGGCGGAACGCAACGGAACGGAGATGTCTCGTATGACCTTCAAGACCCTGATCGCCGCCTCGGTCCTCGCCCTGTCGCTGCCGCTGGCTGCCCAGGCCCAGGGCACCATCCCGGGTGCCGAGCGCGGCGCGGCCGCCGGTAACGACGCGGCCGGCCCGATCGGCGGGATCGTCGGCGGCGCCGTCGGTGCGGCCACCGGCACGGTGGGCGGCATCCTCGGCGTCGACATGGCGCCGCGCTTCCGCAGCTACGTTCGCGAGCGCAACGTCCGCTCGTACGATTACGACGGCCGCGTCGCCGTCGGCTCCACCCTGCCGAACAGCGGCGTCACCTATTACGATGTCCCGACCGAGTACCGCGTGCAGCCGGGCTACCGCTACACGGTGGTGAACGACCGCCCGGTGCTGGTCGATCGCGGCCACCGGATCGTCGAGGTCATCGACTGATCCCACGGGCCGGTCCCGCACCGGCCGACAGGGCCCCGGAGCACCCGCTCCGGGGCCCGTTTTCGTGAGGGATCCCGCGGCGGCGCAACGGTTCTCCGGCGAAGCCGTTGATGCTCCAGATGAAGGACGAGGCGACCATGAGCCAGGATCCGAGCGAGCCCGGCGCGACGCTGCCGGAACCGGTGCGCGATCACCTCGGCCAGCAGTTGCGCGGCGTCTTGCCCGTCGGCACCGACAAGCCCCGCTTCCTCGGGGACGATCCGGTGCCGGACGCGTTCGAGCCGCAGATCCGCCGGCTTGAGACCCGGCTAAAGACCCATGAGGAGGGCACCGGCGCGGTGGGTCAGGCCCTCGACCAGATCCTCGACGCCCTCGGGGTCAAGCCGGACGCTGAGGAAAAGCCGAACTCTTAGAGCCTGTTTGCCTGCGCGATCGCAGTCGAAGGACGGTTCTGATCGACGGAAATCCTGATCTCTCCCCTCATCCTGAGGTGCTGCGCAGCAGCCTCGAAGGAGCCCTCCAGGGATCGCGCGGCTGGCTGGAGGGCTCCTTCGAGGGCTCCGCTCCGCTACGCCACCTCAGGATGAGGGCGAGGATGGGAAAGACCGGTCAAACAGGCATTTAGGCCCGCGGTTTCTCCGCCAAAATATCCCGGATCTCCGACAGGAGTTTCACGTCCGCCGGCACCTCGGCCACCGCCTCGGGCTTCTTGGCCTCGGCGTTCTGCAGCTTGTTCATGGCCCGGATCACCAGGAACAGCACGAAGGCCACGATCATGAAGTTGATGGTCAACGTCAGGAATTGGCCGTAACCCAGCACCGCGCCTTGCTTCTTGGCATCCGCGTAGGGCAGCCCGGCCTGAACCTTCGACGAGAGCGGGATGTAGTAGTTCGAGAAATCGAGCCCGCCGGTGACCGCGCCGATCGCCGGCATGAACAGGTCCTGCACGGCGGAATTGACGATCGCCCCGAAGGCCGCGCCGATGATCACGCCGACAGCGAGATCGACCACATTCCCGCGCAACGCGAATTTTTTGAATTCCTCGAGCATGCACCGCCCCCCGCCGAACGCATCGGTGGAACTAGGGGACGGCTCCCTGAAAGCCAGCGCTCAAGGTTGGCCTATCACCCGCTGATCGCCGGCCCCGAGGACTCCTCGGCGGGGGCGGCGAGTTCCGCCTTGGCGCGGCGGCGGTACTGGGCCGCGACCACCGGGATGGTCAGCAGATAGCCGCCGCTCACCGCCACCAGGGCCTCGAACGGGTAGCTGATCAGGATCCCGAAGGCCGCGACCCCGAACAGAAAAATCGGCAGGACGAGGCTGCGCGGCACCCGCTTGCCCATGGTCTTGCCCGAGAAGGTCGGGACCGTGGAGACCACCAGCAGGGCGATGGCGAGCACGTAGATCAGGATTGCCGGGGCGGCCCAGCTCTCGCCGCCGAATCCGAGGAAGTGGAGGTAGAGCGGCAGCATCGCGGTCAGCGCGCCCGCCGGGGCCGGCATGCCGACGAAAAAGTCCTTCTTCCAGTCCGGCCGGTTCGGGTCGTCCAGCATGGCGTTGAAGCGGGCGAGCCGCAGGGCCATGGCGATGGCGAAGATCAGCGCCACGATCCAGCCGGCGGATTTCAGGTGGAACAGCGCGAAGCCGTAGAGGATCAGCGCCGGGGCGCAGCCGAAATTCACGAAGTCGGCCAGCGAATCGAGTTCCGCCCCGAACCGGGACGTGCCCTTGAGCAGCCGCGCCACCCGGCCGTCGATGCCGTCGAGGACCCCGGCCGCCACCACGGCGATGACGGCGGGCTCGAACTTGCCCTCGAAGGCCAGGCGAATCGCCGTCAGCCCGAGGCAGAGCGCCATCAGGGTGATCATGTTGGGCGCGATCATCCGGAACGGCACCGGCTTGAACCGGCGCGGGCGCGGCTCGTTCGGATCGGGCGCGAAGGGCGGGAACAGATCGTCCATGACAGCCTAGATCCGCTTGAACTGCCGCCCCGGGCCGCCGCCGAGATCGGCCAGCACCGTCTCGCCGGCCACCGCCTTCTGGCCGAGCCCGACCAGCACGGTGGCACCGGCCGGCAGGTAGACGTCCACCCGCGAGCCGAACCGGATCAGCCCGAACCGCTCGCCCACCGCCAGCGTGTCCCCGGCCGAGACGAACCCGACGATCCGCCGCGCCACCAGCCCGGCGATCTGCACGACGCCGACGCGCTTGGCCTGCCCGGCATGGCTGGTCTCGATGACCATCCCGTTGCGCTCGTTGTCGTCGCTGGCCTTGTCGAGTTCGGCGTTGAGGAACAGGCCGGGGGTGTAGTGGATCTGGCCGATCCGGCCGGAGACCGGCACGCGGTTCACGTGGCAGTCGAACACGTTCATGAACACCGAGACCCGCAAGGTCGGCACCTGCGGCAGGTCGAGTTCCGGCGGCGGCAGCACGGTGGCGATCAGGTTGACGCGCCCGTCCGCGGGCGAGACCACCAGCCCGTCTTCCACCGGGGTGATCCGCTCCGGGTCGCGGAAGAAGTAGCAGACCCAGAGGGTGAGGATCACGAAGATCCAGCCGAAGAACTGGGAGAAGTAGCCGGCCAGCACCGTCAGCACGATGCCGATCAGGATGAAGGGATAGCCCTCCTTGTGGATCGGCACGAGCGTCCGGCGGATCGTCTCGATCAGGTCTGTCATTGTGTTCAGGACTCAAACGGTGCCGCGGGCGGACATGTCGGACGGGCGGATGGCAGCCCGCCGGGCGAACGTCAATGTTTCGGGTCTGCCGCGGTCTCTATCAGATATGCGTCATCGTCCCCACCCGCCTTGAGGCGCCGGGGGCATGGCCCAAGAAGACCCAGCACGAGGGACGCGGGACGCCGCGGGGACCCAGGTGACGGCCAAGTACGCGCGGGATCCGATCCCCGCGGCGACCCGCGGCACCGACCGGGCATACCCCCCGGCCGCTGCCGTCTTTCTCGTCGCGATGTCTTGTCAGCGCCCCGATCCCGCGACTCCAATGCCAGCGGTCACTGCCC
>NZ_JAKSYK010000151.1:0-2879 GCF_022829425.1 Methylobacterium sp. J-072
CAGGAGCTGGATGGCGACGTCCCGGACGGAGCAGCAGGGCGAGGTCGCGGCCAGGCGCAGCTTCTCGCCGGCCCGGTGCTCGAAATGCGGCGCCGCGAACCAGCCGAAATGCTCCGGCCCCAGGATCTCGCCGTCGCGCCGGTCGTCGTCGCTGCGGATGATGGGCGCGTCGAGCGTGCCGGCCTCGAACCCGTCGAGCAGCGGGCGGGCGTTGTCGAGCAGCACCTCGATCGCCAGCGCCGGGTCGAGGGACTTCAGCCGGGCGAGCAGGCCTGGCACCTCCGGACCCATGACGTGGGCGGCGATCCCGAGCCGGAAGCGGCGGCGCGGCTCCGCGAGACCCGCCACCGCCCGCTCATGCGCGGCCAGGAATTCCCGCGCCGCGCCGATGAAGATCTCGCCCTGCGCCGAGAGCCGGACCTGACGGGGCGTCCGCTCGATCAGCCGCTGGCCGAGCCGGTCCTCCAGCCGCCGCAGCTTCACGCTGACCGCGCCCTGCGTCACCCCGAGCGCCTCGGCGGCGCGGGTGAAGCTCCTGTGATCCGCCACCGTCACGAAGGTCCGGACCGCATCGACGTCGAGGGTGAGCACCGACACCATCCAGTTTCGTCATCACTGAAATAGAGTGCCATTCGATTGTGTTGTGATCAAGCGCGCGCCAGGTTCCGTCGCGTCCTCGTATCACCCTCGAAGGTGCGGACTCATGACGAGCAAGCTTGGCGGCCTCCAAGACCTTCCGGATTCCCTGCCCGGGGCCGGGCCGGATCTCATCCACTCCGATCGCAAAACCGAAAATAGCCTGGCGCTGGCGGCCGTCTGCCTGTCCGCGCTGATGCTGGGGCTGGAGATCTCCAGCATCCCGTCGATCCTGCCGACCCTGGAGCGGGTCCTGGGGGCGGATTTCCGGCAGCTCCAGTGGATCATGAACGCCTACACCGTGGCCATGACCACCTGCCTGATGGCGATGGGGACCCTGGCCGACCGGTTCGGCCGCAGGCGCGTCTTTTTGATCGGCGTGGCGGCGTTCGGGGCGGCCTCCCTCGTCTGCGGGCTGGCGCCGAGCGCCCCGGTCCTGATCGCGGCGCGGTTCTTCCAGGGCGCGAGCGCCGCCGCGATGCTGGCCTGCCAGACCGCCGTGCTGTCGCACCAGTTCCGGGACGGGGCCGAGCGCGGGACGGCCTTCGGCTGGTGGGGGATCGTGTTCGGCTTCGGGCTCGGCTTCGGCCCGCTGGTCGGCGGCGTCACCGTCGCGGTTTTGAGCTGGGAATGGGTTTTTTTGATCCACGTCCTTCTGGCGCTGGCTACTCTCGGCTTGGCGCGGGCCGGCATCGTCGAATCCTCCGATCCTCAGGCCAGGCGCGTCGACGGCGCCGGGATCGCGACCCTGTCGTTGGCGGTGTTCAGCCTGGTCTACCTGATCACCCGGGGGCAGCCGCTGCGCCCGGACGATCCGGCGAGCCTGCTGGCCCTTGCCGGCGCCGTGAGCCTCGTGGCCTTCGTCGTCGTGGAGGCCCGGGCGGCGCGGCCGATGTTCGACTTCGCGGCCTTCCGGAACCGCCGCTTCGCGGGCGCCCTGCTCGGGTCGAGCGCGATGAATTTCAGCTTCTGGCCGTTCGTGATCTACCTGCCGATCTATTTCCAGGCGGTGCTGGGCTACGACAGCGTGAGCGCCGGCCTCGCGCTCCTGGCCTACACGCTGCCGACCCTGGTGGTGCCGCCGCTCGCTGAGCGGCTGCTCTTGCGCCACGGCCCGGGCCTGGTCATCCCGCTCGGCCTGTTCACCCTCGGCGCCGGCTTCCTGTTGATGCGCCTGGCCGCCGCCGGCGCGCAGGCGAGCTGGCTGACGCTGCTGCCCGGCTGCCTCCTGGCCGGCACCGGGCTCGGCCTCACCAACACGCCGGTCACCAACACCGCCACGGGCGCCCTGCCCCCGGAGCGCGCCGGGATGGCCTCGGGCATGGACATGAGCGCGCGGATGATTGCGCTGGCCGTCAACATCGCCCTGATGGGCTTCATCCTGCTCCAGGGCGTCCGGTCCGGCCTTGGACCGCTGGCGCAGGGGGCGGCGCTCGACGCCCTCGCGGAGGTGGTGGCCGCCGGCAACCTTGCCGTGGCCGGGGCCGCGAATCTCACCGACGCGATCGCCCGGCAGGCGCTGGTCCGGGGCTTCGACGGGGTGATGCTCTATGGCGGGCTCTGCGCCTGGGCGTTCGCGGGGGCGAGCCGGATCGTGCTCGGCCGCAACCAGCGGTGAACCGCCGCCGAAGGGGCCTGTCCCAGCGCTTTCAAGGTGTTTGGCCCCGTGCGCGTCGTGGGGTCAGGGCTCCCGAGCAGATCACGCGCGCCCCTTTCCCGGACAGGTGAAGCGAAGCGGAACCAGATCCGGGACCCAGCAAACGAAGCGCCGCGCCAGCGGCACAGGTCGATCGGACGGACGCTTCGCGCTGTCGTGTGCTGGGTCCCGGGTCGCATTCCGCTGACGCTGCATGCGCCCGGGAAAAGGGCCGTGCAGACCGGCCAGACGCCATGTCCTGGCTCTCAACCCAACACCTTGAAAGGGTTGGGGCCTGTCCGCGCCGGGGACAGCTGCGCTATGGGGGCCGTGCCGCCGCGATGGGGCGGTCCTCGAGAGACGGCGTGATGGCGTACTGGCTGTTCAAATCCGAGCCCGCGACCTGGTCGTGGGCGCAGCAGGTCGAGGCCGGCGCGGCCGGGACGCACTGGAACGGCGTGCGCAACCACCTCGCCAAGAAGCACCTGATGGCCATGCAGGTCGGCGACCGGGGCTTCTTCTACCACTCGAACGAGGGCAAGGCTGTGGTCGGCATCGTCGAGGTGATCCGGCCCTACTACCCCGACCACACCGACGCGACCGGCCG